>JAGXNU010000086.1 GCA_019894815.1 Promethearchaeota archaeon | reverse complement strand
ACCTGGAATGGATCCTGCAACGGCTACTTCTGCAAAGGGTAATAAAATAAATTCCGTGATTAATTGGGCACTTATAATCCCAAAAATTGTCCCAAAATTACACAATAGGAATCCTTGAACTAAAACTATCATTAAGTTATGGTTTTTTGTAGCACCAAGCGTTCGGAAAATTCCAAATTCTCGTATTCTTTCCTCTACAGAAGTTTTCAAAATTCCATTAATGAGCACTCCAGATATAAGCATCGCGATCATGGACACAAAAACGAATATAATAGTTATACCAACGCTTAACCATTCTGAAAATCCTAATACTTCTAATTTTGGCAAATCTAGGAAATATTCATTAAGTCCTACTTCCATCTGAATTTCCCCAGCGAGATCTTTTACCCTGTTTTCAGTTCCCTCTATATCTCTTACATCATAATACTCTCCCGCATTTTTAATGGTTAGAATTAAATTATTACATTTTCCCCCAAAAGTTGCTTGACCAAATAAATCATAAAGAGTGTCAATATCCACAACTACTAATGGTCTATCTGCATATCGAATGGGCCATTTCTGCTGGAAATCGAATATTTTAGCAATTGTGAAATTATGTGTTTTATAATGAGTCACATCTCCATGTGTTATTCTCATGGCTATTTCAATTGTGTCATTTTCTACATATTTAATGTCTTCACTAAACTTGTATAAAACGGCACATTCATTAACTGATAACTCATTTATTTCTAGAAGATTATTACTTCCTGGTTCAACAAATGCACCAAAACCTAATGAATTTTCTAAATTAATATCAATTCCTGAAATCAACGCATTTACCCTTTCACTTGTTAAATCCTGAGTTTCAAATCCTTGGGAAACGTAAACATCGCCATATAATTCCATTCTAGGAATAAATCCATCAATTTGAGGAAAATTTCCCTCAATATTATTAACCAATGGATTAAATTCAAAATAATTAGAACGGTTACTTGGTTCTCCATTATAATGTCGAACTGAGATTAGCATATCTTGATTACCTGCATCAATACTTAAGTATTGAGCAAAGGTTACTGAAATAGAATCCGATAAAAATAGAACTATTGCTAAGAGCCCAATTGAGACAAGTACCCCCATTATCCCAATTACAGATCTTATTTTTTGGCGTCCAAGGTCCTTAAAAGCATATTTGAAAATTATTTTAAAATTCAGCATAGAAAGTTATCCTAATAAAGGTTTAGTACGTTTCCATCGAGGTTGCCATTTAGGTTATTTTCTTTAATTAGTTCATGTAAAATATCGTTAAAATGTTCGGGTAAATTTAAGAGAATAGGATTAGGAATACTATTTTTAATATCACCTACATTAATTGAAGTTTTTCCTTGATTTGAAAAAAGATATCTAAATATCATGCTTTTACATTTTTCTTTATTCATTTCTGCTTCTAATTTCCTATTAAGTTCCATTTGTTGAGTTTCTTTTAACCCTCCAATTTTACCCTCAGTGGTTAATTTTCCATCTCTCATGTGAAATACGCGATTTGCAAATTCAGAAACAGTAGCATCATGACTTACTGCTATAAATGTTGCTCCTCTACGATTTAAATCTCTTAATAAATTTAATATCATTACACCTGTCTTTGAGTCAAGATCTCCTGTTGGTTCATCCAATACACATAAAGAGGGATCGTTTGCAAACGCTCGTGCTATAGCCACTCTTTGTTGTTCTCCCCCGCTCAACTCTGAAGGGGTATGATGTGATCTATCCTCTAATTCCACCAACCTTAACAAATCTAAACCCCGTTTTCTCTTGCCTCTTCTACTTAATTTTCCCGAGAAATGTAAAGGCACTAAAACATTCTCTAAAGCAGTCATTTGTGGTAAAAGATTATAAAATTGAAAAACGAATCCTATATTTTCTCGTCTAATATCTGCTAAATCATTATCTTTTAAAGTTGCGATATTTTTTCCTTCAAGAAAAATCTTGCCCCGCGTGGGAGTATCAAGTCCTCCTATTAGGTTCAGAAGTGTTGTTTTACCACTACCACTAGGCCCCATAATATCGATGAAATCTCCTTTATCAATGGTTAAATCAACACCACGTAGTGCGGCAACCGCTGTTGTTCCTAATAAGTATGTCTTGTGTAAATTCTCTACCACAATTAAATGTTTATAATCTTTGTCGACGTCTTTTTGATGTCTATCTTCTAACTTTACACGATCTCTTTCCTCTCGTGAAAGTGATAATATCTCAGATTTCTTCTTCTTAATTTCTTCCTTTTTTTTCTTTTCTTGCCAATTTTTAAAATTGTTGCTAACTTTCCCTTTCCAAATAGCAAGATTACCCGTTTCTTCCTCATAACGTTCCATTTCGGGTGTTTTAATAATTTGGGTGTCTGGCATTAAAATTTCCATTAATTTTTTTGAATATTTTTAAGAAATTATAAAGTTGTATAATGCATTTAACTTAATATATTTATATTAGGATAACCAAAGTTAGGAAAATTTTAAATCTTAAGATTCTAATTTATTAGAACTTGTGATTTATTCTTTAAAATCAAGTTCTTGTTGTTGAATATACTTTAACGCTTTTAAACAGAAGTCTTTTTCAGCTTCTTTCCTTGTTTCATGGAAATCTGAAGTAATAGATTGGGGAATTGAGTAAGTTTCTTTTCCTTCTGGGTTTAAAATTCTAATACCTTTTATTTTCCATCTAATCGAATATCCTTGTTCAAGTTTTTCATACAAAAACTCAAGATTGGGAGTAAATCTTAGCTTCTCTTGGATAAACTCGAGAAAATTGTTTTTTGCGAATTGAAAGGAATGACCAACTAACTCATCCCAATTCTTCATAAATCTATCAATAATTTTTTCATTTACAATATCCAGATTTGTGTTAGAATCTAAATATAAGGCCCCACATATGCTTTCAAAAACATCAGCCATTATGGATGTTCCAACAACTTCTTGTCTGTTAGCGCAGATGATAAATTCATCTAACCCCATATTTGAGGCGACTTTTATCAAATTTTGATTACTCTCTAAGCACAACTTGTTTCTTGTTAATGTAGCAGGATCATTTATTCCCTGATAATACATCTTTAAACTAAAAATTAATTTGAGAACAACGTCTCCAATTGTCTCAAGAATTTCATAATGGTCTGAATTTGTTTCCTTACCAAGTTTTGGTGTTGTTAGTGCTTGTTTTAAAAGCTTTTGATCGTTAAATTGATAGTGAATATAATCTTGAAATTTATTCAATTTTTCTACAATTTGCTTTTCCATGATCTATACAAAATAATTAATTAAGAAAAATTTATAAACCTAAACTAGACTTAATTAGTATATGGATAAAGAGCAAGCTAAGGAAGCATTATCACTCATTAAAGGAATTGAAATCAAACAATCAGAGATTGAAACGTTCTTATCAAATTTAAATATTTCTTCAAGAGATGAACTAATTAAGGAACTTATCATAGAGATAATAAGAAACAATTCACTCTTTAAAGAATTAGATATTACACAAGAAATCCTTAATAATAGTAAATCTACGGAATCCCACTCAAAGGAAACTATTATAGATCATTTAATCTCTAATGTCCAAAACAATCCATCAAAAAAAGTAGTTTATTTAAGACTATTCTTGGATAGATTTCACGAGATATCTGATCAAGATAAGGATGTCATTCTTCATTCAATAAAAAATGAAAAAAATGAAGATCTTAAAGAAAAATTGCTTTCTTTGGTTAGTGTTTTTAAAGTGAAATTATAGAGATTTAATTAAGCATTTTCAGGCTCTAGGAGAGCAAATAGCTCGAGTATTTGATTCAATCCCTTTATCTTTAATTTACGTGTTATTATCTTTACCAATGAGGCTCCAGTACCTAATTCCCCCGCGGCTAATTTTAGAAATAACTCAGTTGTGGTTTCAAGTTTCGCGTCCCAACCTAAAACCTCTTGCTTTAGATCGTTTTTTTCTTTATTCACGATTCCTTCTACATCAATAGTTCCATTATCTATAATTACTAACGCTGCGTACTTGCCATCAACAGCATTCATTAAAATTTTACTTTTGATATCTTTGTACTTTTCCTTGAATCTATCATCGTCATTCAAAGGCAGTACGGTCTTGTATATCATATTAGCGAAGCCTCTTGGTCTTTTTTTCTTCTCTTCTGTCATATTAATCGGATTTAATATAATTGATTCCTTACGAAAACTTGTTTATCTATTACAGATCACATATTAAAGAATAAAAACTTTTGAATTATTTTTGACAAAATTATCCTAATATAAATTATGAAATGTTTTCATAATAGATTATCATAATTTAGAAGAAAAATTGAACTGACAAATACGAGTACATCAGCCAATTAGCTAATAAGAATCGACTTCGGAGGCTCCAAAAAATTCCTCAAAAGCTTTCCTATCTTGAGCAGAAATACGACTGCTTTTCATATTTTCCCTTACAACTACTGGAGCCGATTCTTTTTCATCATGTTTGATCTTTTTGACTATTTTGTACTCTTCCTTTTCCTGATCTAATTCGAACTCTTCATTACAAGCTTTACAGAAAAGTTTCTTGTTCTTTGGAATCAGAATATTTTCACAATGTGGGCAAAACCGCATTTTAACCACGAAATTTTTTTTTTTTAAAGTTTACGTTTCAAGTCTTTATATAACTTCAGAAATATTAAAAATAATCTAACAATATAAACTTATCTTAAACCATTGGTTATGTGATGCCTAATCAAGTATAAAAATCTTCTTCTGAAAATACCAATAAATTTAGTGAAAAATGATTAAATTCAATAAGTAAAATTAGTTAAAAAACTAAAATTAGTTAAAAAACTGTGAGTTATATCAACATATTCTAGAAAATACTTATTTTAACCTGAAATATTATGAATGGAAAAAAGGAGAAACAAATTTTAATAATGGGTCATCGCGGAGCAAGTAAAATAGCACCTGAGAATACGCTCCTAGCTTTTCAAAAAGCAATTGAATTAAAAGCAGATTTTATTGAATTTGATGTTTTAAAATCTTTTGATCGAGAATTAGTCATAACCCATGATGAAAATGTATCTCGGCTGACAGGGAAAAATGGTTTTGTAAAAGAAATGAGTTTAAAAGAATTAAAACAGTTAGATTTCGGGGAAGGAGAAAAAATACCCACTTTAACTGAACTCATTGAAACCACAAAAGGTAAAATAAAATTAAACTGTGAAATTAAGGTTGAAGGTATTGTTAAGAAAACTATAGAATTATTTCAAAAATATGATATTATTGATTCTACAATTGTTAGTTCTTTTCTGCATGATGAATTGCTAAAATTCCAGGCAGAAGAACCCAATTTAAAATTGGCTTCATTAGAGCCGACACCAGAAACAACCAAATTAGATTGGAATACAAAAAAGAAGATGATTGATTATTGTGTTAATAATAATTTATATGCGATTAATCCAATCGTGATGATGGTGGATCAACAATTTGTAGATTATGCTCATGGCAATGAAATCAAAGTTTTCCCTTGGACTGTAGACACCAAAATTTCAATAAAGAAATTAATAAAATATGGTGTAGATGGAATAATCACAAACGATATTGAAACTGCTAAAAATATTTTGGAAAAAACAGAGAACCAATGATTAGAATGAAAGAAAAAATACTTGTTATAGGTCATAAAGGAGCCAGTAATATCTCTCCTGAAAATACACTCTTAGCTTTTCGGAAAGCAATTGAACTTAAAGCTGATTATATTGAATTCGATATCCACAAATCTCTTGATGGAGAAATTGTAGTTATACATGATAATGATACGTATAATACTACCGGTACACGAGGATTAATTAAAGAAATGATGCTAAAAGAGATCCAAGAACTGGATGCAGGAGAAGGTGAAAAAATTCCAACTCTAAATGATCTGATTAAATTGACAAAAGGAAAGATAAATCTCCAACCAGAAATTAAAGCTCCGGGATTAATTGATGATCTGGTACAAATTTTGAGAAAAAATAATTTAGTCAAAAAAACAATTATAAGCAGTTTTGATATCACTCAATTGATAAATATGAAAGAAATTGAACCCGCATTAAAAATAGGTTATCTAATTCCATCAGAATTAACCCGACCTCGAATTTTAAGTCGATATATACAAAAAGCAGTAAAAAATGAATTTTATGCAATTCATCCCCATTTTACTACGATTAGTAAGGAGCTTGTAGATAATATTTATGCAAATAATCTAAAAATTAATGCATGGACAGTTAATGAAGAGGAAGAAATGAAAAGGTTGATAGACTTAGGTGTAGATGGTATCATTACAGACGATATTGCTTTATTAAATAGAACTATAAGAAGAACTTATCAATAAAATATTTTAGTTAAAAATTATTACTAAACCTATTATTAGAAGCCATTTTAAGCTGTTTTTAAATGTCTATATTACAAGAATCAAAAATTGATTTTAATAGATTATTCTTTCCAAAATCTATTGGAATTATTGGAGCAAGCTGGGATCCAGCAGGTGGAGGCTTTTTCTTCCGAGCAATGAAAGATAAGTTTCGAGGACCGATGTATTTATTTAATCCGCGATTAGCGGGAAAAGAGCTCTTAGGTCATAAAGTCTATAACTCTATTTTAGATATTTCGGAACCTATTGATTACGTCATATTAGCTGTCCCTTCACGTCTGGTTCCTAAATTATTGGAGGAGGTCGGTCAGAGAAATGTCCCTTTTTGCACAATTTTTTCTTCCGGTTTCCGCGAGGTAGGAAACAAGACGTTGGAAAACCAAACAATACAAGTTGCTCGAAAATATAACATCCGAATTATAGGACCTAACTGTATCGGTGTATACAATCCAAAAGGAGGTCTTCATTTTGCTTTTGAGCAATCTAGAAAATCAGGTAACTTTGGTGGAATATTTCAATCGGGTGGAATTGCCCAAAATATCTCTCAACTTATCGTTTCATATGGATTACATGCCTCTAAATTAATTTCAATTGGTAATTCTTTAGATTTATCTCCCGTAGAATTTTTAGAATATTTCTTAACTGACGAACATACAAAAATAATTGGTTTGTACATTGAGAACTTGAGATCAATCGAACAAGGACGGAAATTTATGGAAATAGTTAAGAAATGTAACTTAAATAGGAAACCCGTAATTCTTTGGAGGGCAGGATATGGAGAAGCAACAAAGAAAGCGATATTATCTCACACTGGAGGTTTAGCCGGGAACAATGAAATTTGGAAGGCAGTAGGGAAGCAAACAGGTAGTTGTATAGCAAGTAATTCAAACGAGCTTGCTGCGCTAGCATCTGCCTTTAATTTAACTCGCTTGCCAAACACGCGCAATGTAGGAGTGATTGGAATTGGTGGTGGTTCTACGATTGAGGCTATAGACATATTAGAAAAATATAATTTAAAGATACCCCAATTATCAGAGAAGACAATGAATAAAATGAAAAGATTCATCCCAGATGTGAATACTAACTTAACAAATCCAATAGATCTGGGCGGAATGGGGATACAACCAAACATCTATTATCGTACAATTTTAGCACTAGATAATGACCCTAACATTTCTTCTATTATCTTCGTTAAAGATCCCGAAAGATTTGGAGGATTTGAAGAAATTTTGAACGAATTGGGGTATAAAGGGCTCGATTTAAACAGAGAATTTATAAGATATATATCTAAAGCAAAAAGCGCGTGTACAAAACCAATGTATTGTGTGATGCTTAAAATTAATGAAGGGTTTGAAGAATATAAAAGTAGATATAAATTCAAACTGAAGCTGCTTAATAGAAATGTCCCCGTATTTGACTCTTTAGAGCTCACAGGTTCAATTCTTGATAAACTAAATAGTTATCGAGAATTTTTACAGAAACATGGAAAATTTCCTAAAAATGAAATCAATAATTCTCATAACAATCCCTTTTAACTATTTCTCTAATTTAAGGCTTTAATTCTAATGATCTCTAATATTACCATATTTGCTTAAAAAATTTTCTTTTATATGCACCAATTTATCATTATCGGGATATAGTTTAATAGCTTTTTCAAGGCACTCAATCGCCTCATTAAACCTCCCAAGTCCACTCAAAATTTTCGACTTTTTTACGAAAATCTTTTCAGTACCCGCTAAAATTTTTTTTGCGATCTCGAAGTAATCCTTAGCAATTTCATTTTTACCTAATTGGAGTAATTCTTCACTTTTCTTTTTCCATTTATTCGCATACCCATTTTTTGCTTTTATCACAATTTCAAAACATTCACACGCATCCTCAAATTTGCCAATTTTAGCTAGAATCATTCCTTTATTCTCCCATATTGAAACACATTCTTTTTTCATAGTTAATAACGTATTGAAACAGTTAAGACTCTCATCAAATCTACCTAGTTTATAAAGAGTTTTAGCCTTATT
>JAGXNU010000085.1 GCA_019894815.1 Promethearchaeota archaeon | reverse complement strand
ATATTTAATATTCTTAGCCCAAAATCACTATCGGCAAGATATGCATAATTTCCAGCAACAAATGTGGATTTTAGCAGTCCAGATTCGTCAATCATACTTATTTGGCTCATATTGAAGGATTCACTATATTGTCCCGCATTAATAGGTAAATATTGAACAGAAGTTATTGATTCAATGTTCGAATCTTTTTGGTCAATTTTGTAATTGGAAAATGTTATAGTTGATGTAAATATGATCGAAATTAAGATAAATATTAAAAAGGTATAATTTATCACAGTTCTAAAATTTTTGGAGATCATAATATTATATTATGATTATCAGTATAAATATAAATATTTCTTTGAAGCATAAATGTTTCTTTGATTTACATGAATTTTGAAAAATTAAAAGTGTTTTGGCAAATAATTATACATCGTCACAGAATCTGATGGTTGATTTATAAGATATGATGCTAAATTCCTCTCAAATCTAAATAAATAGAGAATAGACTAATATTAAATCATATATAATGATACAACATTATGAAAAATAACCAAACGAAAAATGATCTTTATGACCTCGTTTAGAGAGTTAGGATTGAGAAATACTAAAAAAATGTTTGAAGTTGCATTAAAGAACAAATTTGCTATTCCTGGATATAATGCTAGCAATCTGGAGCAGATGCAAGCAATCATTACGGGTTGTGGGGAATCTAATTCCCCTGTTATTGTCCAAATCAATTTGATTTCCTTGAATTATGCTAATCCGATTATTCTGAAATATCTTACTATGGGATTTGTCGAATTTAGCAAAAGTAATGGATGGAATATCCCTATTTCATTACATCTAGATCACGGGAAAACCTTTAAACAGTGTAAATCATGCATAGACAATGGATTTTCAAGTGTTATGATTGATGGTAGTCATTTAGACTATGAAAGCAACATTAAGCTAACAAGAGAAGTTGTTAAATATGCTAAAGAATTGGATGTAAGTGTGGAAGCTGAATTAGGAGTAGTTGAAAGAATTGATAAAAATCAAGAAAGAACTCCCTCTAAATTCACAGATCCAGAAAAAGTGGAAGATTTTGTTAAGAGAACTGAATGTGATTCTTTAGCAATCGCAATTGGAACTTCTCACGGTGCCTATAAATTCATAGTAGAAAAAGAATCAGATATACCTAATTTAAGGTTTGATATCCTTCAAGAAATAAGTAAGCGATTAAAGAATTATCCTATCGTACTCCACGGTGCTTCCTCAGTTTTGAAAGAACACGTTGATATTATAAATTCAAACGGAGGTTCAATTACACAAGCTTTTGGTATTCCAGAATCTCAATTACGCAAAGCTTCTCAATTAGGAGTATGCAAAATTAACATTGCTACAGATAGTCGCTTATTATTCACAGCAATGGTAAGAAAATATTTACAGGAACATCCAGATCATTTCGATCCAAGGCAATATTTAGGTCTGGCTCGTGAAGAAATCATAAAAATGATAAAAAGAAAAAACACTGAAGTATTGGGTTCTACAAATCAAGCTAAATTTATTTTGGAATAATTTTATCGATTTTTCACTAGAAATTCCATAAATAAAATTACCATGATAAGATCAACGCTTCCAAGCAAAACTATTAATATATTTAAGTCTCCGATAAAAAAATAAAGCAAGCTCATTAGGAAAAAGGATAACTTAGCTAAACCTCCAATAAACACTAACCCATGATTTTTTGAAATATCCCGACTAACTAAGATATATCCTACGCCTAATAGCGCTATTAAAATTAAAGATAATTGTAACCAAATCATGCTGGGGGGTATTTCAACTCCGAAAAAGGGGAAAAGATCAGTAGCAACAATAGATACTAAAATGAAGGTCACTGAATTAATGATATTATACAAAGCAGCAACAAGGAACAATATTTTATAGTATTTTTCTTTATTCATCATTATTCATCTAATTGATATTGATTGATAATTTAATATTCTGTTTAATAACACGGGTTTCTTGATATTTACACGACTAAGATTTCATTAAACTTGGATGGATTTTCATTGTTAGCTATTAAATTTTAAGCAGATTTTGCAATCTGAATTATTAAATTTATAAAAAATCTCTTGAGTAAGAGCAAATTTTAAATATAATTTACTCAAGTTATAATTATCAAGGGAATCAATTTCATAAGTTAGATTTCTACTCGCATTACAAGATGATTAATATATGGCAGAAGATAAGATGTTTTTCATAAATCCACAACGAATAGAACTCACTAGCGTGGAATTAAATGGAAGAATTTTAGATATTGGAGGCGGAGGTGAGGGTATTATCGGTATTTATAAAGGAGCGCAGGTAATTACAATAGATCGCAAAAAAAGCGAATTAGAAGACGCACCTGATGGAAATGATTTGAAAATCATCATGGATGCGAAGGAATTACACTTTTTAGATGGAACTTTTGAGACTGTAACAGCATTTTACATGTTCATGTATGTGCCAATGGAGAATCGCCAAGAAATTTTTAAAGAGATTTACCGTGTGCTAAAAAAGGGGGGAGAATTAGTATTGTGGGACATGGTTATCACTAAAAAAGGAGATAATAACAAGGAATTTTATGGTACCGAAGTAAAAGTAGTAATAGGAGATAAAGAAATTGATACTGGTTATGGCACGCATTGGAACAAGGAACAAGACCTTAAATATTTCATTGATCTTGGTAATGATGTTGGATTCAAAATATCTTCTAAGGAAGAGGTTGACAAAAAAATCTTTATTAGATTTCATAAACCAAATTAAATAATTTTTCAAATTTCGGTTGTTTCACTTATTTTAGATTCTCATTATGATATCATAGGATGGCAAATCTTTAAAGAAAACAAATAAATATTTGGAAGAAGATAAATAATTATAGGTATAAGGTTTTGTAATTATAACTCTATTGAATTCTATGGTCAATCGTGAACCTTTAAGTTCGTTAAGTTCGTTAATTTCAATTTTAGAACAAGAGGATGATAAATTCATCCCGGTTTTAGAGAAAATCATTAAGGCAGGAATAAAAATAGTAAATAATGCAGAAGAACTTAGAGAAGAATTATCGGGTTATGACGATATTTATCAAACCAATGTACTCGATGTAGGTTATAATTATTGGCTCAATGTATTAGAAGGTAAATTATCCTATGAAAAAGGGTCCAATCCTGAAGCAACGTTCAAGGTAGGCTATACTAAAAAATTGATAATTCAGATTTTAAAAGGGGAAATCAGTGGAACGGATGCTTTTATGAAAGGTCAGCTTAGAGTTGAGGGAGATCTTTCACAAGGACTACATTATGTTAAAATTTTCAGGCTTTTTGTTGAGTATCTCAAGAAAAAAAATGGTATGAGGGGATAAATTTATCCCGTTTTCGTCTAATATCACACCATATTAAATAGATATTATATAATTATTTATAGTACCGAATTTTATAACTATCATACAATTAGCGCCAATACTCCAAATTTGGTGGATCCAAATTAAAAATACGTTAACAACTTCCATGATAGACACGAAAGTCATTGATTTAGTTTTGAACGCACTAGAAACCTCGGAAGATAAATTTAGAAGTTCCTTGGATAAATTCATTAAAGTGGGAATCAAAATTACAAATGACTCTGAAGAAATCATGGACGAACTGCAGTTATATGAAGATTTAATCTTTCACTTGTATATAACAGACCTCGACCTAAATATTTGGATAAAAAGTATTAATGGAGTTCTTAGTTATAATAATAATCTTTATGAAATTATTCCCGAGAATGTTCATGCTCTTCATTCCTTTCTTTCGAAAACAACTATCGCTAAAATTTTAAGACAAGAAATGACTGTTGCTGAAGCGTATCTTAAAGGGTTTATTCAATTAGAAGGTGAACTCTCTGATGCTATTATATCGAAAAATATTCTAAGCCTATTTTTCTCATACATTAATTATTTCATGAAACGGGAGTAATAAAACTCATAATTTAACCTATATCAAAATCGATAGTAAGATTTTTTAGAGGTAAACTATTAAAATAACATACCCTTACTGCTTTTTTGGGCCTGTAATCTAGCATGGATAGGGTACCCGCCTTCGGAGTGGGACTAGCTCGCGAAAGACGCGACCTCCCAAAATCGCAGGTTCGAATCCTGCCAGGCTCACTATTTAATGCGTTTAAGTTTATTAATGATTTCTTCTTCCAACTCCATAAAATCAATAGGTAAAGCTTCTAATCTACTCACATTGGCGTAGTTAAAGAATTAATGAATAAACACATATAATTATAAATCTTTTTTTTTTAATATTAATTAAGTTATAAGGTTTGTAAAGATAAATGAACAAATTTCTTTATGTCTCATCGGTGAGGAGACTCATATCTTTTTGGGAGGGAAGAAATTTGGTATCTGTAAGAAAGTTGCTTTTTCTTCTTCAATTTCTCTTAAAGAAGCATTCTTATGCGAGCTTGCATTTCTTTCATCATTTTTTGTAAACAAAAAATGTTAACTTTTTTATCATATTTTTAACAAAATATGGCATATTTAAGCTTTATTCTGATTTATAAAGGGTTTTGTTGTTATGTGGTATTCGCACAAATTAATTTTTTTTTTGAAAACAAAAAACTTTAAATATGCAAAAAAATAATAAGTTTATTAGTATAAAGAATATAATTGTTAACAAAAAAAGCCTTTTTTACCACAAATTGAAAAATGATTGTATTAGAACACCCTTTTCAGGATTTAGTTACTGATACGAAAAGCCTTGAGTTGCTTGGATTAGGATTAGTATCCATGACTCAGCACAAATTTAATATCATTCTAATGAAAGGAATCAATTCTTCTCTGTTAGATAAATTGATTAGGAATTATAGAGAGGAAATCATTAAAAAAGAAGAGGGAAAGATCATTGACTTAATCGGGATGTATACCGTATATATCCATTTCTTTAAAGTAGATACAGGAACACTTTCAATATTTTACGTCAATGAAAATGATAAACTCATAAAATATGATGATCTTTGTTCACTTTCAAGCAAAATCGTCAATGAATTTTGCTCGAATTACTCCAATTCAAATTTAAATGCAATTTGTACAAAAGTAGTAGCGAAATTACCTAATGTTTCTGCAATGTTTATTGTAAGTAGTGCAGGTCATTCATTATTTTCTAAGATCAATGAAGAGAATGATTTTTTGCAAAAAAACATCATCCAAATTGGAGGATTTATATCAGCGCTGTTTACATTTTCAAGCGAAATAATTGGAAGAGAATCTGGAGACCATCTTCGTGCTATAAACTTTGAAAACCGTCAATTTCTTGTTAATTTGAAAGATGAGGTCATTTTTGCTTGTTTCACAGAAAAAATTGATTCAAAAGAGATAGAAAAACGCATCGATCTAATTGCTGAGGAATTTTTTGATCGTTATGAAGATCGAGTAAAGAATTTTGATGGAGATGTAAGCGTTTTTAGTGAATTTGAGTCCGTAATCGATAAGTATTTCACAATTTAAGGATTTAGCCGCTAAAAGATAATTATAGGCATATATATTTAAGACTATAATTTATATTAATCATAATCATGACAGTTCTTTTCAACCCAGATTCTATCATAAATAATTTAATTAATGATTTTGGGTCGAATATCTATTTCATTCTAATCTCATCATCGAATGGATCTGTGATGAAATCCTATATTAACGAAGATGAATTTAATAAAGCGTCCATTTCTTTAAACATTTCACAACTTTATGAATTAGCAGAAGAAACTGCGGAATCGATTGGGCTTCATAGTCCTGATTTTAATATTATTCACTCAGATAATTATTATATTTTAACAATTAAATTACTCAAGAGATTAATTATCTTATTGACCGTGGACCAAATTAAAGTCGAGGATGTATTTAGCACAATAAACAAGTCTGTGAATATTGAACCTTGATACCTTGTTTAGGAGATTTACTTAAATAAAATTAATTATTTAATTATATAATTTCAAATATTGGTCAAATATTGGTCTAATCAACCAATAAGTATGTTCATGAATTGTATAGAGTAATAATTAAAAGTAGGATGTGAATTTTTTGAAATATGAAAAAAATCAATATTCAGAAGGGTTTAGCATATGCGGTTTGGTGATCGCAGGAATTTTTCTCTACTGGGGTTTTAATTCACTTTTTAATGGTTTTTGGTTCGGAATTGGCCCTCATCCATTAAATCTATGGTGGATAGGATTTATTTGGATTTTTATTGGATTAGCGATAATTTCAGGGCAAATTCATGCTCTATCGAATAGAAGTAGGTTAAGAAGCATTGTTAAAGGTCATTTTATTGATAATCCAAACGCTAGTGTAGAAGAAATTGCTGCTGAATCAGGAATTACAATTAAAGATGCACGAGCGATTATACTAGATTTAAAAGCACGTGGAGAATTGAGAGGTAAATTCTCAACAAAAACGGGTCAAATGAAAACTATTTCTATTGATGAGCAAGCTCCTGAACCGCAGAAAATTACTTATTGCCTAAATTGCGGTACTCCTGTTAAAGAAGGAAGTGCAGTATATTGTGCTTATTGTGGATCGAGGTTATGAATTTTTCTCTTTTTTTTATTATTATATTATATAGCCAATAAAAATTGGTCTCATGTTTTTATTTATATTACCTTTCATTCTATTGATTAAACAATATAATTGAAAAGTTGATTAATATTAAATATAAAAGGAATCAATACTCTGAAGGCTTTTCTATCTGTTCTTTAATTTTTGCAGGCATGTTTTTCTATTGGAGTTTTAATCTCCTAACCAATAGTTTATTCAATTGGTGGGGATATATATTGCTAGTGATGGGCTCTGCCATTGTTGGAAGCCAAATTAATGCTTTAGCTAATCGTAGCAAGCTTCGAAATGTCGTTTCTCACGAATTCTCAACAAATCCAAACGTGTCGGTTGAGGAAATAAGTGCAAACACGGGAATTTCAGTAAAAGACATAAGAGCTATTATACTAGACTTAAAAGCAGATGGCCGATTGAGAGGTAATTTCTCAACTTCTACTGGAGAAGGTAAATCTATGGAAGTTATTCAACCTAAACCAGTTCAAGTATCAGAACAACCAGTTGAAGAGAAAAATCTATTTTGTCCGAACTGTGGTACACCAGTTTCGCGAGACTCAGCAGTCTATTGCGCTTACTGTGGTTCTAAATTATAATTTTTTATTTTTTATTTATTTTTAAACCTTGAATTGTAAAATATTTACATTTTTTTTAAGATCTAAAAGGTTTGATATGAAAAAATAGTAAAATAATTTTTAATTTTATATTTTTTTATGGTGGATATCTTAATTCGTATATGCTTTTACCTCCATTTAATGGTCCTTTGATATATGGTTCGATGTCTTTAGGATCGCGTTGAGTTATTTCTGTAGTTGGAGGTAATTTACCGGCAGGAAATGTATTTAAAATATCTGTTACTAATTTTTCCAGGTAATCTAAGAATGCTTCCATTCCCGGTTTTCCTTTTTCAAAGGTTGCTTTACTTGGACAGCCTACATGACCCTCAGGATAGGCGGTTACTTCGATAGGTCCAAAACCTACTTGTCCATACCAACGTATGGGTTTTTGATAGATATTTCCTGCTTTATCGACATGTCCTTCAGGCATCCATCCTACAACTTCGTTATCTTCACTTGCATCTATTTTTTTTATCATTTCAGGAAACAAGGTCATTGAAAAGGAAGTCTCTGCTTCATCAGCATGGATAAAAGGAGTTTCAAATGGACCGCCATGTTCTTGATCCTTACAGTGTTCTGGAATGGCATGATACCAATTAACATTACAGATAACCGCTGGTAATTGATAATTCTTTGCCCATTCATGGATGGCACTTGGGATGACGTATTCTTGACCGTGCCCGTTTAATAATATCATCTTACGAAATCCCATGTTCCAACATCCTGCCATGATGGCTCTTAATAATCCCTTGAAAATATCTTCAGGTACGATGATCGTCCCAGGCATTCCTACATGATGGTATGGGTGACTTCCATACCAAGTTGGTTGAGCCACGGTACATCCCGTTTTCTCAGCAACGAGTTCTGCCATTCTAGTTACTAAAAAAGTGTCTTCTCCGATGCAAGCTGCAGGTCCATGATTTTCTGTAGATCCAACGGGTATGATAATGACATCATTTTTGCTAACTCTTTCTTTTATTTCATCGATTGACATGTTTTGAAGGTATATTCCATCTGGTAAATCCATATGACCTCCAGAGGGAGGTAGATTCCATTTTGTCATTTGATCTCTCACAATACAATTTTAGTTTTAAATTTATATAATTAGTAAAACTATCTCCTATCTGTTAAATTTTTTTAATTAATCTACTTAACTAGCAGATAATAGGTACTAGAAATGTTACTCAGCATTGTATCCGGTTTAAATGAATCAAAAAGCAAAAAAGATGAAGTTATCAAAAAGTTTTCATCATTGTGCCATTTTTTGAAACCTCTAAATTATGATGGAATTGAATTGAGCTTGCT
>JAGXNU010000084.1 GCA_019894815.1 Promethearchaeota archaeon | reverse complement strand
AGTCTAGATCTTTTATATTATCATCACAACCTCTAACAGATATAGTTGGAGCTATTGTATTTAAATTGTTTAGAAAATTCTTGCTACAAATATCTCCAGCATGAATAATGTGATCAACATCCTTGAAAACTCTTTTTAACTCACATATTAATGCATTAATCTTGGTTACATCATCGTTTTCAGTAATATGTGTATCTGAAATTATTCCATATTTAACCATACTATCGCACCATTAATAAAAAACAAATCCCATAACAAAAATAAGAAATCCAAACAAAAAGTCTAGCATTATTCGAATTATTTTAGAATCAGTCTGTTCATTAATTTCAGCATCATTTTTGAAATATAACTTTAGATCTTTTGTACCTATAGATAAGCTTTCTTTAATGAGAGGAAATTCCAATAGTAATAAAACGACACCGATAACCATTAATGGAAGATACAGAAACAATCCTAGTATCATAAAATCATTTCCTTGAAGATAATTCCAAATTGCATGTGCAGATATAATATTATTCATACCATGTGCGAATATGGCAGGAAAAATCCACCGACGCCTTAAAACAGTCATCGAAAGGACGACTCCTATCAAAAAAGCTTCAGCCAACCATATAAAAGGAAAAATGGTAGGAACTCTGGGACTAGCAGGACTAAAGATATAAGCAAAATGCCCCATACCAAAATAGAAGGAAGAAATTATGACTGCTGACATTTTGGAAACATAATCACTTCCCCTATTTGCTAAAAATCCCCTAGTTAATGATTCCTCATAAAAAGCAACTGAAAATTGTATGATTATTACTGAACCTAAAAATGTGAGATATGGTTCCAAAAAATAGGAATTTAAAATGTTAAAGGTTAAGACCTCAGCGGAATATACGAGCATTTCAGGTACAAAAAAATAAGTTAAGAAGTCAATTGGAATAAAAACCAAAAATAAAATCAAAATACCATATAATAATTGATACTTAAAATTTGACCTTTTTATCCCAAATAAAGTGAGAAAATTTCTAGATGGACTTAAATCTCTTTCTATAATAAGATCTCGTCTCTTCCTACCTAAGGCAAAGTTAGAAACATACATGAACAAAGTCACAGCTATAATCACAGTCACTGCCCTTACTAGATAAAATGAGATGCCATAAATTACTCCATAACTTTCAAGAAATGATAATGCAATAAATACAATTGAGGTAATGAAGAGACCCAGAAAAATAAGGATAGTCTCAATTAAAAGATATAATCTTTGTTGAATCATTTTTTTCGTTGAACTTTGTTTTCTTGTCATATAGGAATTACCTTTTCTAAAATAATTTAGAAATTATAATATAATTAATGGTATAAATTTTACCGTTTCAATATGAATTTTAAAACCTTTCTTAACCAAAGTTATAACATTAAATTTATCAGTAGTAGTTAATCAACTAGTTGTAGTTAAGTATATTCAAAAGAACCAAATTCTGATTTAATTTCAACAATATTTTTTTTTGCACGAGGGGACACTTCACAGAATCCAATTATCTTTGATTCAATTGCAAATTTTCTACAGATCTCCATGATTTTTTTTGCATTGGGTTCACTACAGTAGATTTCTAAACGATTCCCCATATTAAAAACTTGAAACATTTCCCTCCACGGAGTTTCAGAGGAATTCTGAATGATTTCAAATATTTTGGGTGTTTTAAATAGGTTATTTTTTATGTACTTTATCCCTTTACTAAAATTCAGGACCTTAGTTTGCCCTCCTCCTGTATTTTGAATAATCCCATGAATATCCTTTCTAAAATTACTTAAAATGTCAATTAATACTGGAGCATAAGTTCTAGTTGGAGATAGAAGAGATTTCCCAATGTTTAATTCTAATCCTGGAAGCTTATCAGTTAATAAATATTTACCAAAAAAAAGTAATTTCTCATTAGTCTCTCTATCAAAACACTCGGGATATTTCTCGTAGTAGTCATGAACCAGTACACCATGACGAGCAAGTGTTAATCCATTACTTCCTATTCCACTGTTATAATCATCCTCATATATGGCTTTTCCATCACTAGCTAATCCTAATATTACGTCACTAGCTTGAATATTCGATGCATCTATAACATCTTTTCGCTCCATTGTTGTAAACATTGATGCGTCAACTAATAAAGTCTTTACAATATCCCCCACATCAGCAGTTTCACCTCCACACAGAGTCACTTTTAAGCCAAGTTCCGTCAGTTTACTACTGTAGTACTGATATTCATTTATAATTTCAGTAATAATTTCTCCTGAAATGTAATGACCGTTTCTACCAATATTATTTGATAAGAAATAATCCCCAGTTGCTCCCACGCATAACATGTCATCAATATTCATGACCATTGCATCTCTAACAATACCTCTAAATACAGAAATGTCATTTGTCTC
The DNA here is from genome assembly GCA_019894815.1 of Promethearchaeota archaeon. Taxonomy (GTDB): domain Archaea; phylum Asgardarchaeota; class Lokiarchaeia; order Sigyniarchaeales; family SOKP01; genus SOKP01. Next base: position 6,177 of record JAGXNU010000084.1, on the reverse strand, counting down.
TCTATAATACATGTATGCTAAACTACTTTTAGTTCCTGCCCCATCAGAATGAAAAATTGAACAATAGTCGTCCCTCCTTCTTATATCTTCCACGATCTTACAAAAAGCTCCTGGAAATAACCCTTTATTGATATTTTCTAATGCTTTGTGGACATCTTCCTTTTTAGAAGAAACTCCTAATTGGGAGTAAATATTTTTTTCATCTGACATTTTCATATATCATATTTTTTTCGTAGCGTTTCTAATAATTGTTCAGTTTGAGCTTGTGCTAACCCAATATATTGATGTGGATCCAATAAATCTTTTAATTCTTTTTCAGAGAATTTTTCCTTTATTTTAGAATTATTATTTAAAATTTCTTCCATAAATCGATTTTCATTTATCGCTTTTATGGCTGCTTGTCTTAGTATTTCATGACCTTCTTGTCTTCCAATTCCTCGATTAACTAGTTCTATCATAATTTTTTCACTTAAACAAGCCCCTTTAGTAAGATTTAAGTTTTTTTCAATTTTAATTTCATCGAATTCGACTCCTTGAAGTATTGAAGTCATCTGGTGAATAATATAGTCCAAAATAATGAAATTTTCGGCAATGATTATTCGTTCATTTGCTGAATTCGTAAGATCCCTTTCATCCTCTAAAATAATATTATCTAAAGCAGGAATAACGTTAGATTTTAACACTCTCGCTAAACTACAAATCCTTTCAGATTTATGAGGATTTCTTTTATGAGGCATTGTAGAACTACCTACTTGATTTTTCTTGAATGGTTCAAACATTTCAGCAACTTCATTTCTTTGAAGGATACGAAATTGTTGGGCTATTTTTGCTAAAGATTGACCAATTAATGATGTTAATATAATTACTTCAGCATGGCGGTCTCTTTGTATGATTTGATTTGCGATTAGAACAGAATTTAGATCAAGAAGTTGCATTACTTTTGTTTGTAATTTAATACCTTTTTCTCCAAAACTTGCCATTGTTCCCACAGCTCCAGACATTTTTCCAAAAGATATTCGTTCTATAATTTGTTCTAATCGATCAAGATGTCTGCTTATTTCATAAGCCCAAACTCCAAATCGCATCCCATAAGTGGTAGGGATAGCGTGTTGTCCATGAGTTCTTCCAATACATACAAGGTTTTTTTTTTCTTCAGTTATCCTTACAAGTACCATTAATAATTCGGATAATGATTTCTTAATGTAGTTTAAAGCCTCTCGAAGTTGTAAGGCCGTAGCTGTATCCTCAATATCATAACTCGTTGCTCCTAAATGGATGTATTTTCCTGCATCTCCTTCACATTGCTCTGCTAAAGCTTTTACCATCGCCATTAAATCGTGATGTATTTCGTCATCTATTTCTTTAACTCTATCAAGTTTAACGTGGTTTAAGTTTGCCTTTTTATTAATCTCTTCTGCTGCTTTTGAAGGAATAGTATTCAACTGGGCATTAACTGTTGCTAAAACAGCTTCAACTTTTAGCCAATTTTTTAATTTAGTCTCCTCTGTAAAAATAGAAGCAATATCGGTTCGGTATCTATTTTCAATTGGATTTACAAATTTATGAACCATAATTTCGAATTAAAATTAAATAATTTCAATAATTAAAATAATCTCCAATCCAATATTATTTTATTGCTGGTATGATAATTAACTTGATTAGATTCAATAAATCAAATTAAAATTAAAAGAATTTTAGAGTGAGTTACTACTAGTCAATAACACCATTATATAATCAGCTACACCTTCAATGGAATCTGATATCGCTTCTAATATATCAAAAACATTCCCTACTGTAAATATTGTGAAAAAATTTACCTTATAATCTGTTTCTTGAAGACTCTTCCGAAGTTTAATGTTGAGAAGATCAACAGCGTGTTCTTTTTGATTAATTTGGCGTGCATAATTTTTGACATTCTCCCCTTCTTTAAGAAGGTCAATTAATATTTGATCTAAAAATACTGAACATTCAACGGTGATTTCCATTATTTCTAAAATAATATTTATTGTTTCCTCACTACTCTGTTCCCAAAAAATAAATGGAATAGTAACTATTCTACGAGCAACTCCAGTACAACAATTTGCAACATCATCCATTCTTTTAATTAAATGGGAAAGATTTTGTCTTACACTAGGATTTAATTCTCCACGCGAGATATTTTTTTGTATCTTTCTTCTTAGTATATCTGCTTCCTTTTCTAATTTATCTACGTTATGAAGAATTTTGTGAGATTTTTCCTCTTCTCTATCTTTTAATAACAAATTTAAACCATGGTTTAATTCCTTTACACACTCTTGAACTTTTTGAGCGTGTTTTTTCGACTTTTCTAAAGCATTAAGAGTTGTTTCTCGTTTTAAAAATTCAATTAGAGAACCCATTTTTTTTTCACTTCCTTTCTATCTTAATTTTAATCATCTCTTTTATAACTTATGAATTGAAATTTTTCCTAAATAAAACCTATTGACATTAATCCAAAATATAATAATCCTGCCATGATCGCTGCAATTGGAAATGTAAGAACCCAATAGATAGCCATCCTGCTAAGTGACTTGGTCTCTATTTCTTTCTTTTGAGCGAGATTTATACCTATAATACAAAATACAATCACATGACTATGGGATATCGGTAAACTTAATAATGTTGCAATCATGAGTATGATTGCGGAACTAATTTGGATTATCAATCCTTCACTTGGACGGGAATCAGTCATTTGAATTGCTAAATTTTTTATTACATAGCGAGCAGCAATATAAATTCCTAAAAATGCAAAAATTCCGCAAAATATAGCATATAAATAATATTGCTCAAAACTTATCGAACCGTTATCTAACAAGCCATATAGAATTCCCAAGGCTTCACCTGAATTTGCCCCTACCCATATTTCTGCGAATATTACAGCAATGACAAGAATCCACTTGAAATAATTTTCTGATATTTCGATTTGATTAAGACCCTTTAAACGTGTTAAATAGAGTTTTGCCATGATTTTGAAAAGAATATAAGTAATTAATAATCCAAATATCGGAGATATGAACCAGCTAAGTATAACATTACCTAGTTTCTCCCAATTAAAAGCTGTTTGAGGATCCACACCTCCTTGAAAGATCGAATAAGTAATAATTACTCCAACGACGCTACCTATTAAAGCATGCGTGCTACTAAGTGGAATTCCCGCGAAACTACCAACAATCAGCCATAAAATGCTACTAATTAATACCGTTAAAAGCATGCTAGTAGTATAAACAAGCCCTTCCCCTAAAATATCAGATCCTACTGTTTTTGCTACAAATCCACCGCTAGTTAGGATCATTCCCCCACCAATCGCCGTACCGCCAATAATCAAAGCTATTTTAAATTTTAATGCTCCCGTACCAACTAAGGCAGATAATGTCTCATCATTCGCACCTATAGAAAACGCTAATGCAATGGCAAGAATGATTAAAACAATAATCATAATCTGATTTAGCTCATTTGCCACATTTATCCCCAAGAAAAAATTACTTGAATATTAAATATTTTATGGAAAGAAATTGGATATATTCTGAAAATGTTTTAATGTGATCCGCTAACATCATGACATCTTCAACCATATCTTTGAGATAAAGAAAAGTTCTTGAAAGATAATCCATATCATAATGATATAGTCGATGAATCAATTGAAATTCTATCTTGCGCATTTTCCGTCTTTCTTCTTTTATTTCTTCACAAATATCATGAGCCTTGTTTAAATCCGTTCCTATGGATTTTACCGCAGTCGATAAATCAGTTGAAATAAGTTTTAATGAATCGAGAATACGTGATAGTCGTAATTTAAATTCATTATCTGGAAAGATTATGCGATATACAAGCATCCTGTTAGCCATGAATTCCCCAATATTTTTTATTTCGTTGATTTTATTGAATAATTTGAGACGATCCGCTTTTGAAAAAATTAATTTTGATTTGAATATCTTAGATTCAAACGCTTTCTTTACTTGAACTTCAGTTGTGGTTTCAATTACGTGATTCATATTTGTATTGAATTGTTCATGATTTTCGTCTATAAGATACTCGATCCCTTCAATCAAAACTAAATTTTGTTTACTAATAATATCCATGAATAAGTGAGTTAACTCATCAATACTCTTTTTCTTCAGTTCTTTTTCTTCATATTCAAGTATCATAAAAATCACTTTCTTTAGGCTAATAATGTTTATTTAGTAAATTAATGTCGTATTCCTAATTATTAATATCAAAATATACTATATATGCCTATATATTCTAAATATTTTGGATTTTTATAAATTAAAAATTAGAAATTAATAAAACTGGTCTTGCTTATAGATTAGAAACTAAGGATACTAAATATCCATGTATAATACTCAAAAATATTTCTTTTTTAGATGTTATCATTGTGGTGAATGGTATTATACCAAGAAGATTATAAAGACCAAAAAATGCGTGAGATGTAATCGGGCTTTTCAATTCAAAAATTCAACGAAATTTTCACGCACTTGTTCCATTAAAGAAGCAATCTTGATAGTTAAGCAAGTAAAAGGAAAAAGAGAAATGGAATCGCTTTCAACATATGTTTCACGTGTTGAAAAAGGCTCTAAGAGCAAAAATGAGTAAAAAAACAAAAAAGCTATATTTCTTCACTCTTTTTAAAAGTATAATTATTGTTATTATTTCCGTTAAATTACATTATTCTAAAGCGAGATAATGAAAATGGCAGAAAATAACGAATTACTTGTCTTCACTGACGATTTAATAGATCAATTACACGATAACGCTAAAAACGAAGTTGAATACTGGGATATTCGTGCGGGTGTGAGTAAAGGAAATACAATAGAGTTTTCAGATGAGAAAAGTAAGCAGATAACTTCATATTTATTAACTGGATGTAGCATAAGAACGTTTATAGATGGGGGATGGGGCTTTCGTGTATTAAAAAGTGTCTCAAAAGAAAATCTGTTAAAGGAATTCACCAAAACCGTAAAATTAGCAAAATTATCTTCTTCTTTATGTAAATTCAAATATCATATCAAGGAAGGGAATGCTTTAGCCCAAAATTTTAAGGTTAATAGTAAAAAAAAATTAGCAGATGTAGATTTAAGCGAAAAAATCGAATTGGTGAAAGACCATGAATCTATAGCTTCCAACTACTCAAAATTGATAAAAAATACGAGAACTATTTACTTAGATAGTCATGTTGATTTAATATTTCTTAATGCTTTTGGAACTAAGATAAAACAAGAATTAGAAATTCTTCGCTTATTTTCGTCAGTTTATGCCCAAAATAAAGGAATCATTCAAAATGGCACTAATTCAGTAGGGGGAGTAGGAGGATTTGAAGTTATGAACACAGAAAAAGCCCTATCTTTAAGTAAAAAATCATCTGAACAAGCAATTAAACTACTTAATGCTAAATCACCCATAGGAGGTAGTTTTAGAGTCATATTAGATTCTAAATTGACAGGGACATTTATTCATGAAGCACTAGGTCATGCTTGTGAAGCTGATTTAGTATTAAATAAGGAAAGCATACTTACTGGGAAAATTGGGAAAAAAATTGCAATGGAAGATGTCTCTGTTGTTGATGATCCCCGTTTTGGACAAGGTGAAAAATTTGATTTACCTTATGAATTATTTGGATGTTATTTTATTGACGAAGAAGGTACTCCTGCACAAAAGACCGTGATTATTAGAAATGGAATTCTCCGAAGTTTCATACATTCTTTAGAAACGGCTTCTAGAATGAATGTCGATCCTAATGGACATGGAAGAGCAAATTCAAACAGTTCAAAACCTCAAGTAAGAATGGGTTTTACATATTTAGAACCAAAAGATTGGAATTTAGATGAAATGATTGAAGATACAAAAAAAGGAATATTATGTGAAGATTTCCAGTACGGTTATACAGATCCCACTACGGGAAACTTTCAGTTTAAATGTAGAATCTCAACAAGAATAGAAAATGGAGAAAGGAAAGAAAATTTGAGAGATGTATCCTTCGGAGGAATGACACTAGATGTACTAAATAAAATTTCTGCTATAGGGAATGAAAGTACTTTTAATTATTCAGACGGGATTTGTGGTAAAGGAGGTCAAGGAATAAGAGTTTGCGATGGAGGACCATATATACGAATTGATGATTTAACAGTAGGAGGGTTAAATTAAATGGAGAATGATGTAGAT
>JAGXNU010000083.1 GCA_019894815.1 Promethearchaeota archaeon | reverse complement strand
ATGAATAATAATGCATATTTATTCTTATTTTATACTAACATGTCAATTTAAAGGAATTAGACTTTTGTTCAAAAATTTTGATTTTTATTAAAAAACGTTAAATTTAAAAATAAAATTTAAAAATTTGAATTTTTATAAAAAAACATTAAATTTATAATAATAATAATAATAAAATCCCATTTATTTTTTTATTTTTTTCCAGATTTCTAAATTCATTCTAAATTCATTAAATATTTAAAATTTGTTATCTGATTGGTTATTAATTATTCTAATAAGGTGCGAATTATTCCAGAGAAATCTGATAAAAATGAATATTCTCCAAGTTTCATGGAGTGGGGTATTATAAATAAGGAAAATTTTAAAGATATTTATGATGTCCCGATTAAAAGATGGGATCCTTTATCCACCACTACAATCACGACTGATGAATTTGGATTAGAAAAAAAGAAAGAACGATATTATGGACATTACGCTTATTTATCTCCTATTCGAGGTCAACGACCTAAAGGTTTTGAGGCAATTGAAAAGAACAGTTCCCTCCAAAAACGTTCTAAAAAATATTGGAAGGATTATAAAGATGTCTTTATGGCAATTACTGAAGGAACTCCGTTGAATGGAGATATGGATAACGATCATGATGATTGTTATACTCTAATCATTACTGAAGATGAAAAAAGAAAGCAAAATCCCTTTTCAGATTCTCCCTCTAAAATTGAGAAGATCTCAGAAAAATGTAAAGCACTTACATTAATTAATCGTTATCCATCAATGGCACGCGTTATCGATCCAGAAATTGATGTTTATATTGAGAAAAATTTACCTCCACACTTAAAATTGGCTCGGGGAATTAATCTGGTAACAATATCACGAAATTTCTACCCTTCCTTATGTTTGGATCTTGTGCCTGATGATGTGCTAACAGGAATCTTTTTATCAATGAAAGAAGCCATACTTTATTGCATTTTAGAAGCTATCGAACGAGATTATTACGATATTCCAGTAAACCCATTTTTTAACATCGGAAGTAAAGTAGGCGGAAGCCAACCTAGAATCCATGGTCAAGTATACATTGACCTTAATGGTGATGGACACGGTTCTCGGTTAGAAAGCCACTTACAAGCTTTCAAACAAATGGGTAAAGATTGTCATTTATGTAAGACAACACATGGGGATACCGACCGGATTATATTAAAAACGAAATTTTGGACATTTTATACCACTGGAAGCCCCATAAGAAACTATCACATTAGATTTCATGCAAATGAACATATCCGGCGCTTCACTCAATTAAAAATAAACCAAATGGAAGATTTAGCTAAATCAATGAAGCTAATTTTTAAAGCTCTTGATGATATCGAGATAGATGAGAATCGCAACATCTTATTCAATTGTTGTCCTTATGGATATGATGCAAATTTCCACATGTTTGGCGATATCATACCACATGAAGTCATAGGGGGAGCAGAAATGGCTGATGATATGCGTGTCGCACGAAAATTACCTCATAAAGCTGCCACTGAAATTAGAGAATCTATTGAAAAAGACTTATCAACTAACTAATTTAAGTAATTTCTGTATATTACCTTTTTTCTTTTCAATTCTATGAGAGATAGATTATTCCATATTGAAATTCTTCGTATTTAATTAAGCATGTTTCACATAAACTTTTATTCTAAAATTAAAATATTTCACATAAACTTTTATTCTAAAATTAAAATTATATTTAAAATAATATAAATAATATAAGTTCCTTTGAGGATTCCATATTGAGAGAATGGTCTGCTATAATTTTAGCCGGTGGAAAGGGCAGTAGGCTGATGCCGCTAACCTCAGAGATTCCCAAACCTCTAGTAAAGGTCACGAATAAACCAATGGTTGATTATTCAATTGCACATTTGATTTATGCAGATATCAAGCATATCATACTCGCGTTAGCTTATAAGGGTCAAAAAATGAAAGATTACATTGAAAAAACATGGACTGCTGAAAAACTGGGAGATGTGGAATTGGAATGTGAAATTCAAGAAAGTAATGGGACTGCTGATGCCTACAGAATGTTGGATGATAAAATTGATTCTGAAAATATAGTAGTAAGTATGGCCGACATAGTCACAAATCTTCCAGTGAAAAATTTCATGAATTTTCATTCTGAAAAAGAAGGAATAGCGACTATTTCCATGAAAACCAGCGAAAGTCACACGAGCCAGTATGGAGTTGTGCTTCTCGATCAAAACCGAAAAATCTACTTATTTTTAGAAAAGCCAGCACCGATGGAGCTGTACTTGAGTTCCATGTCCCAAAGAGCCGATTTATTTCTTCATACCAATATCATAAATACGGGTATTTACTGTTTTAAAAAGAATATTGCAGATATCCTTGATAATATCAGCCTAATGGATTTTGGAGGAGAAGTTTTTCCATATTTACTTGAAAATAATTACGATCTATTTGGTTTTGTTAGGGATTACTATTGGTTGGACTGTGGAAATGCTCAAACTTACAAATGGGCGAATTGGGACATCATGCGAAAGTATGGGTGGCCGATCACACCTAACGGAGAAGAATATGATAACATTTACGTCATGGGAGTTATTAACTCCGGCCAAAATACTATAATAGAAAAACCAACTTGCTTTGGAGAGTTGGTACATTTATCAAATAGAGTTAAAATCAAAGAATTAACGTCAATTGGAAGTCAAGTTAAAATTGGTGAAGACACGGTAATTGAGAAAAGTGTCATTTGGGATAATGTCAATATCGGAGCGGGTTGTATAATCGCGGATTCTATCGTGTGTAATAACTGTACGATTGGAGATAACGTTGTATTACAAAATGCAATTATTGCTCCTAATTGTCAAGTAAGTGATGATTCACAGCTTCGAGATCAAACTCTTGAACTTGGTACTAACGTATAATCAAATCCATGGTTTTTATTATGATAATGAGTAAAAATAATATACTTAAATGTATTTGGGATTGATGTGGGATTTGATTAAGATTATCTTTATATTTGACTCTAAATTTTCTCAAAGAAGAGAAATCAATTAATATATACAGCTTAATCATACATTTATGTCAACTACAATTTTTATTACTATAAATATTATTTTTGGGTATGTAATTCTTTTTGGAGGTATTTTTTTACTAAAATTTTTTACAGACAAATTCGAATGTCGTAAACCATATTTAACTGCAATATTAGTTAATGTGATCTGGTTTTTAATTATGTTCTTTGTTTTAAGTTTTTTAAGCGGTTTGATAACGAGTTATTTAATCACTATTGGCGCAGATTCGGATCTATTTGCTTTTGTTAATATAATCAATTCGGTAATAATATTAATCATGAATATTTTAGTGATCGCACTGCTAATCAAGGTTTTTTATAAAACTGAACTTAAAGACTCGATTTTTCTAAGTTTAGCTGTAATTTCCATCCAGGTTTTCATTCGAATTGTAGTGGCTAATGTATTAAGCATTATTTTTACTTTAACAACAGGGGGATATAGTTCATTTTATATTTTTCAATTTATTTAACTAACAAAAATTAAAAATCAATAAAGGTATGAGATTATGGATCTTATTAGTATTCTTGTAGATATCGCAATTTTAATAATAATATTAATATTAAGAGCACTATATACTAACTGGCTTGCGATTAAGCTAAAATGGGAAAGCTCTTTTAGAAGGGGGTTTCTAGTTAATTTAGCATGGATTATCTTATTAGTTGTTATAAGTGTGTTAATTATTTTCATCGCACCTCCTATATTTATTGAATTAAGTTTGACCGTGGATGAGATAAATTCAATTTATCTAATAATTAGTTTTATAATTTTCATAATAAATGTTATAATTGGAATTTTTATCGTGCATTCTTTTTATGAGAAAGAATATTGGGGTTCTTCAGTAGTATCGATTATTGTGGTGATAAGTGAAAGAGTAATAATGGTAATTATACAAGCAAGCATCTATTTTTTCTTTCAAGTATTACTTACTGAGGGTTTTTATCTATTTACTCCTTTTTAGAAATTGTTTAAAGTATCGATTCCTATGATAAACTTTGAAGATTTTCTATAAAACTATTGACTTGATAATTCGATAATTTCGCAGTTTTTCTCCACTTTAGGAATATATCTGTTAATATTCGTAGATGTTTAGTTAAATCAGCACGTTTACTTAAAAGATTAATGATTGCGATTATTGAAAGCCATCGTGTGAATGTATCAAAATTTTCTGCATTGAACCATAAAATATCTTGATATCGATTAAAATGTAGATATTGTTGTACTTCCGGGTTTTTGAAAAATACGTTAATTATGGATACTTCATCAAATTCTTTGGTTTGGATTTTATTATACCAATTTTGGTGGATTATGAGTGATTTAATTAATGCTAATGATTCTGAAATATCCCCTGTACCGTCTTTCTTTAATTGTTGGAGAATTAATTGTATATATTTTGACAAGTACCAATCATCAATCCAGCTACGACTTCTTAGCTCGTAATTCTCCTCGGAAACTATTTTTCCTAATGGATGGATAACAATCCAGGAGTATAAAATTCCCCAATCAATGGCATTTAATGGGAATAAATCTTCAATTAAAATCGAAATTCTATCATCTTTCAAATAATTTTTGGAAATTCCAGCTAACTTTGAAGCAGATTTTACTTCTTCTAAAATTTCTTTAAGTATTGGGTTAACATCTTTATTACTATTGGAATATTTTTTTACTCCTAATAGGAAGTCGTTAAGCATGCTACGATATTTGACTTGCTCGGTTTCTTTTAATGTATTTTTGATTATTTTGATTAAGATTTTTTCGTTTACTAATCCTTCAATTGGCGAATGTAATGGTCCATAGATAATGTTTGTAAGCGTTTCATCTATATTATGTACCCCTTTTCCATTTAAAAACTCAAAAAGCTGAGCATAATGGAAAAACTCATTATCTTGGATTATTTTAAAGTCCAAAAATACAAGATTTTGATAGGCTTGTAGTTCCACATATAAACCTTGTTGCTGCAGTTCCGAGTTCCGCCTAATATATTCAAGATTCATTATAGAATCTTTAAAAATACAGTATCCATCTTTTGGCAAGTTTAATCCTTCAGCAATGGTCTTTTGCTGTAAATTTTTATCCCCACTATCTTTTAAAATAAATGCTACAGAATTCTTAATAAATCCCTTAGTTTCCGCATACTTATTATGAAAAATCACGAGAGCTCTCTCGTTTCCAACTCTATTTGAATAAGCAAAAACATCTTCATTAACCGAATCTCCAGTGAAAAAATCATATAACAAGAAGTTTTTTACTTCAGCAAATAAATATCTTTTTTTCATTAAAGGAAAAATAATACTTTCATGATGTTTTAGCAATCCTAAATTGATTTCTTCATTCCAATAAGATCGTCTATACTCCATTCCATACTTCTCATGAAAACCTTCAACTTGTCCGTGACCAAACATTGGCAGTCCCGGCATGGTAATCATCATTGTACATATCCCAAAGTATTTAGCGCCATCTCCGAATTGTTTAATTGCTGTTTCTTCATCGGGATTATTCATGAAATTAACGAATCGTTTGAGAATTTCTGGATCGAATTCAAGGGTATTTTTAATGACTAGTCGATACATCGCATTATCTTCATCTCTTAGCATGTTCATGAACGCTGAATTATATACGCGATGCATTCCTAATGAACGAACAAAATATCCCTCAAGTAACCAAAATGCTTCGGCTAAAAGTAAAGTATCAGGATTTTCTTCATTTATTCTATTAACTACTTCTCGCCAAAATTCTTCTGGCATTGCATTATGAAAGTCCTCCTTTGGGATCCCATGCTCTGCTCTAGAGGGTATTGCGCCTCCAGTCCCTGGCTCGGGAAACCACAATCTTTGATAATGCTTTTTTGTTAAAGTCATCGCTGCATCAAATCTTATTATTGGAAACATTCTAGAAACATGAAGAATCGTTTGTATTACAGATTCTCTTACTTCTTTCATCAGAAAATTCAACTGTGCAGTGTCATTCCATGGAAAACTCGTTCCATCATTACCATGGTATATATATTTAGTTTCTCCCGTCCTGTAATCTACGCGTTTAAATGTTACGGCCGCATCTGTTCGATCAAAATATTTATCTTCTAAAAATATACCGCAATTGGGATCATTTGATAAGCTATTACCAGAATAGGTATAAGAAGGAAAAGGAGGATGGGGAAGCGAAATAAACCAATTTGGATGCTCAGTCATCAATTTAGACACAATACCAGTATGATTAGGAACCATATCACTTGCAAGCCGGATACCTCTATATAGGGCTCGTTGTTTTAAATTTTCATAAGCATCTTGACCACCTAAATCGTAGGCAATAATATAATCAAATAACGAATATGCACTTGCTTCTGCTTCGGGATTACCACACCAATTTTTTATTGTTTTTGAAGCTTGACTTCTTTCCCATAAACCTATTAACCATAGTGCATTGAATCCCCATTCCTTTAATTGATCAAGCTCTTCATCAGGAATTTCATTTAATTTAGTAATTGATTTGTGATATTTATCGGATAATTGATCTAACCATACATAGATATTTTTTGCAATCATCACTACTTTTGGCATCCAATCTTTATCAGCTGTAAAATTTTCCTGTTCAAGCTTATCATAAGAATATGCTTTAGGTTTCCCTGGACCTAATCCTCTGAATGTTTCTTCTTCTCGAATGAGATCAAGAGCTACTAAAATAGCATGAGTATATTTTCCTAATATTTCACCCCAATTTTCATGCAGATATTCTAATTGCTCACGAATTGAATATGGATGCATTTTTATGGGATCTTCTAGCATTTCTATTAAATTTTGATTTTTTGGACCAAATTTTGGTCTTTCTTCAAAAAAATTATATATTTCATCAACAATTTCCACGTATTTAGTTCCTTTTTCGAGTTTTTCATCGTTAAAAAGTTCTAAATATGGATTAAATGAAGGATTGTTATTTCCCAACCAAAGTGGAATAAATTCTTCCAAAACCAAGGCACTATTATTAGTTTCTCCTGTTACACTGTTAAGAAATTCAGTTGTACTTAGATCCTTGTTGTATACACTCTCCGGAGGGAATTCGTCAATAAAAATCTTTAAAGTATCATCAATTTCCTTTACATTAAATTTATTACTTAGATGATTGAATAGATCGTCCATTAAAACGGGAGATTCTATCTCGTTTTTATATAACTCAAGTACATGTTCTTGAATTTGATAAATTAGAGCCATTCCGTTAAAATTACCCGTTTTAAATGCTAATTCAGGAAATCTAATGAGATCCTTTTTTTGGTTAATTTTTTGGATAAATTTTCTAACAGAATAAATATCGCCAGCAAAAACAACATTACCGCTATGAGTAAACGAAAAATCTTCAAATTGGTATTGGTTCCTTGCTTGTTTTGATAATTTCACTTTTTAATAATCACTTCTGTTTTTGATTCATTTCTATTTGCATTTATTTTATGACCCAATATATTTAATAATATAAGGTTAGCTATATACCATTTATTTTTATAAAAATATAATTGAAAGAAGAGAGGAAATTTTATGTAAAAATCGAATTCGAGGCTACTTAAACGTAAAGATATATATCCCACACTAATTTTTAATAATTATAAGATCCAATTCAATAACTCAAAAAATTCGAATGAAAATGGTTGAAAACTTAGGAGAACTTAACAAGAATGGTAGAATAATTGGAAGGGCTAATTATGTATTCACACCAGAGATTTCAAGCTCAATTGGATCTATTCACGGTAGTTTATTTAACGTGGATGAAACTATAGTTATTGGACGTGATTATCATAATGATAGTCGGATGTTGAAGCGAGCCTACACTTCTGGGGTCATGAGTACGGGTGTTAATGTCTTGAATTTAAGTGATTGTACGTATCCGCTTCTTCAATTTACTATTCGAAGATTTGGAGCTAGTGGAGGAGTATATTTCTCTGGAGGACACTTGTATAGTGAAGATGTTGGTATTAGGTTTGTTGATGCTGGAGGTATCGAGTTTTCAAAGCCAGATATACAAAAAATTATCGAAGCATACAACACTTATCCCAATACTGTAAGAAGAGTCGAACCCAGTAAAATTGGTCAAATTACAGCAATTCCGCAAACACAAGATGTTTATATTAAGTCCTTGCAGCAGTTTGTTGATAAAAAAATAATTAAAAAGGCTAAATTAAAAATTGTAGTTGATTGTTCCTATGGACCTACAGGAAAAATAACACCCTTATTAGTCAATGATGTTGGAGTTGAAGTCATATCTCTCAATACACATTATAGAGAACGATCAGAAATTCCCGTGCCGAGCATCAACTCCATAAGAAATACAGCAAACATAGTTAAAGCTTCAAATAGCCATTTGGGTGTATGTTTTGACGTTGATGGTTCTAGAATTCTAGTATTAGATGATAACGGTTTAGAAATAAATTATGAAGATTTACTCATGCTTTTTATCACTTATGATGAACGAATTAAAAAATCTAAGTCAAATACAATCATTACGACTCAAAATATCTCTCCAGTTATTAGAAAATATATAGAAGATAATGGATATCCTATTAAACAAGTTGAAAATAATCCCGGAGAGATTTCCAGACAAATTAGAGAAGAGAGAGCTTGTTTTGCTG
>JAGXNU010000082.1 GCA_019894815.1 Promethearchaeota archaeon | reverse complement strand
TCTAATCCCAAAATAGAAATTTGACTTTCTTCATTCATTATAAAAAATCAACAAATGTTGTTTTAAATTAGGTTTTATTATCATATTTCTGCGTGAGATAATTTATTAGCGTATCTAGATTATCTCCTGTTAGAGCATTTGTTAAGAAAAATTCTCCTTCATTTAAATCCAATTTCTCTTTTAGATAATTGATTTCAGCAGGGCTTGCTAAATCTTTTTTGTTCATAATGATTAACATGTCTATTTTTCCATCTTGTGTAAAATTATCTTTAACTTCATTATAGAGATCAATTTGAGACTCAATGGAATAACCACAAGCGGGAGTTGGATCGAAAACAAAAAAAATCAAATCAGAGATCAATCTTAATGCTAAAATTGCTTGAGCTTCAATATTATTACGCTTTGACATTGGTCTATCTAGGATACCAGGCGTGTCCATGCATTGAATTTTGATCGTATCAAATCTACGTTCAACATGTAAATGACCTATAATTAATTCTTTAGTAGTGAATGGATATTCTTGAACGTCAATCTTCTTATTTGTTGATATATTAACGACTAAACTACTCTTCCCTACATTGGGATAACCTGCAAATACAACACAAGGCATTTCATAATCAAGAGAGGGTATTTGTCTTAATTTTCCTCTTATATTATTTAAATGTTCAAGATTTTTATTTTGTTTTCTTAAAATCGATGAAACTCTTCCAAATGCGGCACGACGTATTCTATCTGCTTCCTTAGGTGTTTCGATTTTGTTTAAACTTTTAAAACTTTCCCTTTCAATCTTACTAAGTATGGGCAATATCCCATTTAATTTTCCTAATGTAAGCCTTAATTCATCTACATCAACTATTAAAGATGCTAATTCCCTATAGAAATCTGGTAATTCTTCAATCATGGGAACGCTCTTAATTACTTTAAGAATTCGCTCAATAATATCTTCAATTGCAACTTTTATCCGTTTAGATTCCTTTTTTTTTGCTTTTATGAGAATGGGAGCATTGTTTGAAACTTGAGCGGAACTCTTCATTCCTCGCTTGAAGGCCATATCCAATAATTCTTTTGTGTTTGGAACGTGATAAAAATGCAAGAATGGGTTTTTCATGGTGACGTGAATAATTATAAATTTATATAAAATAAAGATTGATTCGATATTACTTTTTCTCTTTTAATTCCATCAATTTTTGCTCTGTTGCAGATATCTCACTACTTAGATCTATAACATCATTAGGAATAGATTTATACTCCTCTAAAATAAATTGAAATCGAGAAATCACCCTTTCAAATTTCCCCATTTTTTCTTCTTTCTCTGCTTTATTTTTTGCCAAATTTACCTTTTCTAACTTATTCCTTATCAAGGGAGGTAAAACCACTCGCTGCTGCAATTTCTTTTCCTCAAATCTCTGTTTTTCACTAGTTACACTATCAACTCGCTTTTGAAATTCATGATCATTCTTCTTTTTTATCAAGATTTTTTGTTCAATTTTTCTCTGTTCTTCTTTTTTATACAATTCGATGTTCCTTAATTCTTTTTGTAATGTGCGAGTTTGGTCCAACCAACCCATCTGGTTAAAAATTTTAATAGCTTGTTGGTATGAAGATGTTGCGTTATCATAATCTTTACTAACTAATGCTCGATTTCCATCAGCTAACAAATCTTCAGCCTCCTTGAGGAGAGTTTCTTCCCTTTTCTTTTTCTCTTGGAGTAATCGCATTCGCTCTCTTCTTTCTTCAGTTTGTTGTTTGCGTAAACTGTCATGCTCCTTTAAAATATTCCCTTGAAATTGCTTTTTTTCCTGCTCTTTCTCTTGTTCTTTAATGCGCTGTTGGAATAATTTTGGATACTTAGATTCCATGTTTTCTCTCTTACCTTGAGGGGTTATGGGAGTTTTTTTAGTGGGGATAATTTTAGGGCTTTCAATTTGATTTTGAAGCTTCATCCTTCTTCTTTCTGCAGATGCTAAAGTCACAATGTCCTTAATATTTACTTTCTGCATTAATCCTTTGCCAGTTTGTTTCCATCGTAAATGTTCCTTGATTTCATTGATTTGCCATAGAGTTTGCTTGCTTTCAAA
The DNA here is from genome assembly GCA_019894815.1 of Promethearchaeota archaeon. Lineage (GTDB taxonomy): Archaea > Asgardarchaeota > Lokiarchaeia > Sigyniarchaeales > SOKP01 > SOKP01. Next base: position 6,711 of record JAGXNU010000082.1, on the reverse strand, counting down.
ATCATAATTAATTTTTTTGAAAAGACTGTAAGCTTGTTCGAATAATGTCAACGCTTCGTTATACCTTTCTTCCAACGTGAGTTCTCGTGCTTTATCCAATATGTCATATGCATTTTTTTCTGAATATTCAGTAATTTCTAAATCCTCTTTAATTTCCGAATCATCTTTTTCTTCAAGACCTACTAAAGTTGTAGCTCTTGTGGGTGTAATACGTTTTAAATTCTTTATTCTAACTATTTCTTTAATAACAATCCCTACTTGTCCAGTTAATCCTATCTTTGTATAAAGCTCTCTTGCTTCTAATAATGACGTAATTGCTGAATCATAATCCTTAAATTTTATCTGAGATTTTGACTGTTCTTCTAATTTTTCAGCTTCCTTTAATAAATTGGGATCAATGTCATGCAAAGTAATTACTCACCTTAATTTACTTATATTATAGATACTTAAAAAAGATAATAAAATTATTCAAATTACTAATGTTAATCATTATTAATATACTTCCATTTTGATTTATATGATGCGAGAAAAATTAAGCGTAAGCGTTATTGGAGCAACGGGAATAGTAGGACAAAATTACATTAAACTCCTGAGGAATCATCCCTGGTTTCAAGTTACGGATGTTGCCGCATCTTCAAGATCTGAGGGAAAATCATATGCAGAAGCTGTAAGGAATAAATGGCAAATGTCTGTCAATATTCCAGAAAATATTAAGAATTTAATAGTACGAGAAGCTCATGATATTGATTCTATAGATCCTCAGATAAAGTTCGTGTTCTCCGCAATAAATTTACCTAGCAAGGAAGACGTTAAGGAGTTAGAATTAAACTATGCAAGAAAAGGAATCCCTGTAATAAGTAACAATTCTGCTCATAGATGGACACCTGACGTGCCCATGATAATCCCTGAGATAAATCCTGAACATATTAATGTCATTCCAATCCAGCAAAAAAATAGAGGTTTTTCAAAGGGATTTGTTGCTGTAAAACCTAATTGTTCCATACAAAGTTACATGGCACCAATCTATTCACTACAAAAAGCAGGGTATAAAGTTGATAAAATGATCGTTTCCACGCTTCAAGCGGTTTCTGGAGCGGGATATCCCGGAGTGTCTTCTTTAGACATGATTGATAACATAGTACCGTTCATTGGCGGTGAAGAAGAAAAATCAGAAATGGAACCTTTAAAGATTTTGGGGACTGTCGGAGAAAAAGGGATCATTAATGACGATTCAATCAAAATAAGTAGTACTTGTACTAGAGTACCTGTAACAGATGGTCATACAGCTTGTGTTAATATTAAATTCCAGGAAAAAATACCTTCTAAGGATGAGATAATAGATATTTGGCGATCATTCCGAGCAATTCCACAAGAATTATCACTTCCTTATGCTCCAGAACAGCCAATTATATATTTAGAGAATGAAAATCGACCTCAACCCAAGAAAGATCGCGATAATGATAAAGGTATGGCAGTCACTGTCGGCAGACTAAGAAAGGATCAAGTATTTGATTATAAATTCGTTGCCCTAAGTCACAATACAATTCGAGGTGCCGCAGGAGGTGCAATTTTAAATGCAGAGTTGTTATTAAAAAAGGGTTTTATATGACTTCTTAAAATTCATGTTTATCAATGAATATAGGTAATAATAATTTCAATAAGGAAAGTGAGCTTTTTGATTTAAACAGCTCATAAGCAGGCGAACTTGGATACACTTCAAGGTATTTGGATTTTTTAGTCATTTTTAAAACTTTATACTGCTTTAATGGTGATACATTATAAATCTTAAAAATAAATTTTTCTATAATTTCCTTAATTAAATCGACATCAACTTTAAATACAAAATCAATATGTCCCAACGTTTCTACTAAATCTGAATGAATTTCTTTTATATCAAGATTATTATCAATTACATTGGTTTTATTGACAGCAGATATTTTTACTAAAGAACCATTTAAAAATTGAAGTAATATTGCATTTTGGATATTTTTATTTCTGTTATTTGTTAAAAGTATTAATATTTTTGAATTTAATCCAATGTTGGAATTAAAGAGATTTAAGATAAACTCGGGGAGATTCCAATGAGAGAGCTTTCTTAGATTGACATTAAATCCAATTAGCCTTATTAAATATCGAATTAACACATTATATATCTTCGGACGAGGATACATCTTCCAGTGAGTATCGAAGCTTCTTAATCCAAACAAAAATTTTTGTAATAAAAGTTTCATCTGGTCCATCTTTATGGGAATTTTCTGTTCAAATATTTCACTTAAAGAGTTAATTACGGTGTTCAAATCTAAAGAAATTACACTTTCAAGATTATTAGCTTCTCTCAATTTTTCTAAATCCCGGGGAGATTGCTCAGGTCGAATAACTTCAACTGTGTTTTCATGTACTTCCTTTTCAATTTGACATGTAAAGGAAATGGTTTTAGTATTGAATGATATCGCGTGTTTATAGGTAGGGCTCAAATTATTAAGTAAATTATAAATGCTGGAAAATTTGATATCTTGGGATAATGAGATTAACTCTCTCATAAATCGTAATAAATCGGGTTCTGGATAAAGTATGATAAGCTCATTTCCGATGCATTTTTGTACTAAATCTAATAAATTACTTACGAATTCATTAAAGGATAATTTTTTTAGATTTTCACAGTGTGTATTTAATAAATCGATGGCGCGTTTTTTAAAAATGCGAATGGACATGATTTTAATCCCATTTTCTTTAATAATTGCATCTTGAATTCTAATAAACAAGCCCTCAATATTATCTAAATCATTTTTCGGCGTGATGGAAATTGCATTTTTCGGTAAATGGATCGCTTTTTCATGTATTCCTGCTATTTTTGTTTCATATACATAACTTTCCAAAACCATGTTGTCAATGCTATAATCGGAAAGGATAATATCTGCAATATTTTGCTGATCATGAATGAATTTAGGATAAATTAATTCTGTCAACCTGTAAAGAAGAAAAGCATCTATTTGAATTGGTGTGAGGGGTATCCTTACAAATTCTTCTAAGAGTTCTGGATTTTCATTAATTTCTACCTTCGAGTTAAACTTTAAAATTTTGTTCCAGTTGTCTTTGAAATAGCGATTTATCATTCTTTAAACACCTCCCTTTTTCGCTTTTTTATTGCTAGTTGATGCATATGTCTCCATGAGATTGTAATATAAATATAAATTAGGACCCTGTTGTTTTCCATAGTAATTTGAGATCAATTTAATGGTAGAATTTAAATTTGGAGGACATCCTGGTATGTTTAGAACTTGTTTGTTTGGTTTTTCGATAGTTTTAAGCTTTTTATTGGGTTTTTTCCCTTTATTAAAAATTGATTTAATTTTATCAGATAACGGAATACTCTCCTTAGAGGTATATATTGTTCTAAAACTCGAATTTTCTGTACTCTTAATTGCACAATTGCCAAATAAGATTACATTTTTATTTAAATCTGGTTCTGGAGGATTTTCGCCAATTAAAACGGATTGTCTTGTTATATATTTTAAATCTTTAGTCATGTATGTTTTCATAATATTCAATAAATGGTATGCTATATGGTAACACCCAGAACATGTTGAACCCGTTTTAATGCTACAATTATGGACAGTAATATCCTCTAAAATTTTTTCACAGTAATTAATATTAACCTTAGAACTTTCCAAATCCACACCTATAATGTTAATATTATCTGTATTACCAATATTTCTTTCACAAGCACCAATGATTAAGGGATTTTCAAGTGGATTTTTGCCCATTAATTTTAAAGTGACGAAATCTACTGCAACCGGATCAGTGCCACCAACCATTAGCTGAGTCTCAATTAAATTTGAATCTTTATAGATATATGGTCCTGCTCCTTCCATTACGTGATAAAGATCATTGATGATTAAATCTGGTTTCCGTTTTTTATATATGGATAACAATTTTGAAACCATTTCTTTCTTATAGAAGTCACCTTCTAAATCGTGTTCCGTAGATTCCTGGGAATTTAGAATGTTAATTTCAGCGGAGTTCATCATGGAAAGTGTACAATCGAATAATGGATCAACATTTACTTGATTAACAACGAAAAATTTATCACAATTTTGAATGATATCAAGTAATTCAGATTCTGAATCTTCTTCTAAATATAGTAATTGAGCTCCTAATGGCATGACTATTTCGTTGATTTTTAATAGTTGATCAATATTTCTTATTTTTACTCCCTTGCTAGAGTAACTTCCTAATGATATTTCACTTGCTCCTGCTTTCTTACAAGATTTAATCAGTGACTTAATTAAAGCAAAGCTCGTATTTACGGGAAATCCTTCAGGTGTATTTAAATTAATTTTAACGAAGATTCTATCATTTATTGAAACAAATTTTTCCATTTCCCCTAATAAGGTTAGTATTTCATTATAAGCGTGAAGGGGAGTATCAGCTTTTGCTATTGCTACGTTTAAATCCGTCTCTGGTTGACTCATAATTCTGAAAAATATAAAATTGATTAAATTGAATAAATTAAATAATTAAATAAATCTTAATTAAATTTTTATAAAGTGATAAAAATTATGGAGGCATTCTCAATTCAACTTCAAAAAGATGAACCTTTAAGTAACATCCCTCATAACGTGATAGGTATTGACTTAGGTCAGAGTTTAACAAAATTAGTGCATTTAGAGAACAAACACTTGATTTTATCTGTGTTTCCGACAGAGTCGAATTTTAAAAATATTTTGGCTTACCTACAAAATATTGATCTAACAAATATAAAACTAAATCTAACTGGTGGTAAGGCTTTTTATTTTCAACAAAAAATAAAGAATGATTATAATTCAACAATGTTTAACGAGTTTGAAGCAAATGTTAATGGAATTGATTTTCTTTTTAATTTAAAAAAGTCAAAAAGCCTTCCTGAAGCTCTTATTATCACAATTGGAACAGGATCATCAATAATTTTAAAGAAAGAAATTGGATTTGAACATGTAGGAGGATCAGCACTTGGAGGTGGATTTTTCATGGCTTTAATCAAATTATTATATAATATCACGAGTTATAATGAGGCGATAGAACTAGCACAAAAAGGAGATCGTTATAAAGTTGATTTAAAAGTTGCTGATATATATTCTCCTGAAGATCAGAGAGTCAATGCAATATTTAGGGAATTTACAGCGGCTTCATTAGGAAAAATTAACTCAAGAGGAAAAAATGAAAATTACAATAAAGGAGATCTTCTTAATTCTCTCATCTGCATGATTGGAGAAAATCTAGGAACAATTGCAGTTGAACGAGCAAAAAATCATGATGTTAAGTATTTGATCTTTTGTGGAGGTTTTGTATCAAATAATAAACCATTAAAACAAGTTCTCACGCTGCTATGCACTATAAACAAGAAAAAGGCACTGTTTTTAAATCATTCCATGTTTGCTGGAGCTATTGGTGCACTGAAATTATAATTCAAGGCACGTAACCCGATACTTAAATTACTATTAAAAAATGTATGCCCATTTGGAGAATCTCTAATCATCGTCTTTTTTATAAAAATCTCATAGAGCCACTATAAATGGGCACAAAATTAGTAATAATTAGTAGGATAAATAGTATTATTATTTAGTATTCCTTTAATACTCAGATTGACTCGGAATGTTTTTTAAGTAAATCTTCGTTGGTTCTACCCAGTTTAATTGCTAATTCAGCAATAATCGCATCTAAATATGTAAAAGCAACTTGTTCAAAAGCTGTTCCCTCGGGAGTTAGTATTGCGGTATCATCGTGACGATCTGTTAGATCAATCTTAGTACGTCCTTTTAATTTAATAGTAACATCGCCAACCCTCCCAATTATGGTTTCTGGATGGGAGGTTATGGTTATGATCCCATAAGGTTTTATGGTATTCACGTAATTCTTTAGCAAGCTTACAACGATCGCAGTTGTTCCTGATCCAGATAAAACTATTAGGAGATCATCTTTCGATAAAGCAGGCATGCTCGCTAAATTAGTTACCATGTATACTTCAGCACCTAAATGCACTAATCGGGTAGCAAAACACTGTAAGATGAAAGCAGAACGTCCAGACGCTAATAAGAAGAATTTTCGCTTATTTTTTAAACCATCATAAACTAATTCAATAAAATGCTGTGTATGCTCAAAATGTTTTGGCTTCATGAGATGTTCCATATTTTCTTGAAGATTCTTCATGATAAGCTCCATGGATTGAAACAATATCTCTTTTGCCTTCCCATTTACTCGTTTCCCACCTTCTGAATTGGTTTTATCTGCCATGATTATTCATTATGTTATTTTAAGTACTATGATTTAAAAAGAATGATTTGAAAAAATATGTTTCGGTTACTAATTCATCAATTCTAACTCTTATAAATAGCGATTATCAAGTGATTAATGAATGAAAAATAAAGTCCCCTCTATATAAAGAAATATAAATATCAAGAGAGCTAAAACTAAGAAAAAACAGGTGCTTTTGCTGGTTTTTTAGATGGAATTCCTTCAGGATGCTTTTTCTCCAAAAAATATGTATGTATGCCCTCATAAATTAAAAATAACGAACAAATAAACAAGAAAAGCCAGAATCCTAAACCCAAAGCATAAGAGACAGGATCGTAAATCCCGCCTTCAAAAGTACGTACGAAAATTACTATGATTGACATCATTGAAAGAGAACCCCCCAAGATGCAATCAAAATATACCGCTTTGCGCACTTTTCTT
>JAGXNU010000081.1:5764-8807 GCA_019894815.1 Promethearchaeota archaeon | reverse complement strand
GAATTGAATATTGCCCAACTTCATCATCTTACGAATTATATCTCCATATTGGTCCATTGGAAAATGACTGGTAAGCATGAAGCGAGCTGCTTTCTTTTGAAATGCAAATTCACTAACAACTTGCAAGACTTCTGGAATTACGACCGGTGTCACGACAATAACCGAAGATTTTGTTCTATAAATCGCGTCTTTAATAGCAGATACCATGGCATCTCTACCGATAACTTGCCAGGTGGTAATTTCAGCAATCTCAGGAAGTGCACTCGATGCATTAAAAATATCCTTCAATTTATCTTCATTATGTTCTGATAATTCCGTTCCATCATCAATTGAATTCATGAATTGGAGCGTGAAATCAGCAATTGCATCCTTGATATTTTGTGCAGTGTCTTTTGTAGTGTTTGACAAGCTATTTTGCAGCGTTTTAGCATTTTCTTCGTATTTGGATTTATGATCGTTAAGCATTTCACTTAATGTTCTATCTAGATCAGCAGATTCGTCTCCCCATAAACTGATTTCTGCAGTAATTTTATCAGAAACATCACGTTTTCCGACGATGAATTTGTCATCAACGTCCCGGATCCAGTTTTCTTTAATCCGTTTTACATCTGTATCAAATTCCGTATAATGTTTAAGAGAATCATCCTTATGTCGACTGATAGCCTCATCATATTGTCTATGATGCTGTTTTATAGAACTTTCAAGTGAATCTTTCAATTTTATGGTTGTGCTGGAACAATCTTTAATTCCATTTTGTAATGTAGTATCAATTTCACCTGCCATATCCGTTGCTAATGTTTCTAGCTGCACGTTGATAGTTTCCTGAGCTTTGTGATCTAACTCTGTTGTTTCAGTTCCGAGATTTTCATTTTCTCGAGTAAAAATGTTAGTAATATCATTTTTAGTATCATCAGTAGTTTGACGAGTATCTTTTATGTAATCTTCAGTTGTTTTAATGAAATCATCTTTCATGGGTTCTGTAAATTTCAATATATTTTGAATGGTAGTTTCATTTCGAGCTTTATATTTCTTTTTCTTCCCCATCCAGAAAAAGCCCTTCTTCGCCATTTCTCCTGAAAAATCAGTAAATCGATTTGCGTGTTCAAGGAGGTTGTTAATTAAGGTTAGTGTCATGCTCTTGAAATCATTTGATTGATCATTTAAAATTCGATGTCTTTCATCTACTGTCGATTTTAAGTTAGTTTGAAGAGTATCAGTTGTATTTTTCAAGTGAGTAGCATGTTCTTTCAATAGATTAGATATCCGTTGTTTCAAATCGGTTATTATTTTATCCATGCGTTCTAAATATTTCTCGAGAATTTGTTCTATGCGGGGTTTCAAGTCATTTGCAATAGTCCTATGACGATTCACATGTTCATCAAGATCTTGTTTCAATTCTCTTTCTATATTTTCAACTCGACTTGAAAAATCAGATAATAAATTTGTAATTAATCCTGTTAAGTCGTCTTTTGTTTCATTTACTTCAGATTCGTTTTCCTTGATCCTTGCTTCACTTATGTTTTTTAAATCTGAGTTCAGCACGTTTAAAATTGAATGAATGTTTTCTTCTAAGGTTTTTGACGTATCAGTAAAACGATTTCTTGCACCACTTATCTTATCAGTTTTAAAATTACTCTTTGTATCAGAATCTTCAAAGAACAATTTCAATTGTCCATCTACAGCAGTTACTACTTCATTTATGCTCTTATCTTGGATTGATTCTAGTTTTTCAAATCTATTTGCTTGATCAGCTAAAATCCTATCCTTGATTTGAGCAATCTCATTTCTAAAAATCTCAGTTTCTGATGTAAATAATTCAAAAAAGGGTTCAAGTGGAATATATCTATCTACTATTCCAGGAACGTGTTTTAAAAACCCTTTCTCAACGAGCTGGTTTGTTTCTTCAAGAACTTTTTCGTAAGTTAACTCCTCATAATCCCCGGTTAATGTGAGATATACTTCCGAAGAAGTTGCTCTTGGTACTCTTAAATAGCCAAGATATATAAGGATTTGTTCTTCTGTAAAACCATAACGAGTAAAAACTTCCTTAGTGAATTCCTTTAAACTCATGAGTATTTCTCCAATGTTCTGTTTGGATTGAAATGAAATTCAAATAAATTTACTAATGATATGAATTCCTTTTCAATATGTTAAAATATTATAATCTTTAATTATTTATCAAAATTATTATATTAAAACTTAAGGATTAGGAAGACCGCTTTTTGATGTGAAACCTTTAAATAATGAATCTATCGCTTTTATCAAATCTAAAATGTATTCACTAAATTGTAAATGTGTATTTATGATTTGATTCCATGATTAAGTTGATAGGGAATAATTATTCCTCAATGCTTTTTATATAGTCTGAACTTCTTTTTTATATAATATAATTTGTTGAAAAAAAAAATGAAAAACACTCATAAGATTTTAATTAGTATATTTAGTCTCATGATACTTTTTTCTCTGTTAAACGTAGGTTCTGTTGCGGCAATAGAAACACCTCCCGATGAAATTATGGATGACACACTTAAAGCACAGTTGAACGCCAATACACAATACAATTATAGATTCATGTTAAAAACCCAACTAAGAATAAAGGCTAACGTTAATATTGATTTAAATATTAATTGTGAACCAATGAATATTGGGGTAAAAGATTTCGCTCTTGAAATTTCAACGGACCAAGATTTAGAGATGAACATGACATGCACGGAAGAACAACAAGAACTTGGATTATTAAAAGGGAACATTTACCAAACAAGGAGTCAGAATAGATTTCAGTATAACGAGGGATTTTGCATTAGAATTCAAACGAATGCTACAAATCAATTACAAGCTAAGTTAATGATTGAAGCAACGCCTCAAAATCAGGCAAGTACTTGGGCATACTATAATGAAGCAACCGGAGAATGGGTGTCAGTCCCAACTGCAGTTGAAAACGGATACTTAGTTGCCAATGTTGATCATTTCTCATATTGGACAATTTTACTTCCAGATTATACACTTGCGATAATTGTTGGTGTTGGAGTAGGGGCAGGTGCCT
>JAGXNU010000081.1:0-5664 GCA_019894815.1 Promethearchaeota archaeon | reverse complement strand
TTTCTCATATTGGACAATTTTACTTCCAGATTATACACTTGCGATAATTGTTGGTGTTGGAGTAGGGGCAGGTGCCTTGATTGCAGTATTAGCGATTTATTATTGGAAGAAGAGATGAGACGATAGTTTTTAATTACCATCATTTTTTTTTATCTTTTAATTATTATTATTATATAAAATATAGTTGAGGTTGTTTGAAAATTCGTATCGTGATGAAAAGAGAAAATAAAACAATCATTTTTCTTGCATCATTTGTAGTATTATTAAGTTTAAATCTGTACCTCAACACGGTTTTTGCTCGGGATGTAAATATTCCAGTAGGTTCCTCTACAAGCGATTCAATAAACGCAGGTGAAACCGTTAATTACAATTTTTCTTCTAACGACATTCTTTTAAGCATTAGTACTAATATTTTTATGGACGTTGATATTGAATACGAAAACCGTATTGAAAATAAACAGATTCACATTTTCATCAATAATAGCTATCCTATACATTTAAATATCACTTCGAAAGAAACAATAGGAAACTTTGGGTTAGTTAAAGCCCCACAATTTCCAAATAAAGGGGGCATTCAGTATCAATATAAGTATAATTGTATAATGTTGGTGATGGCTAATGTTTCTATAGAAAATATGATAATTCGAAGTTCAAAAGGCTCCCAATATGGGTTTAGCTTAGATAGACAATATTCAATAGGAGTTTATGAGCCATCCAGTGAATCTTGGGAAATTCTTGATACAAGTGAACAACTTAATGTATCAAATTCAGAAGTGTATTTAGAAACATCATTATCTCTCTTAAATGCTAACACAGAATATTATGTTACTTACTTTGAAGTAATTAACATATTTGATAATTGGGTTTGGGTCTCATTTTTTGTCATTCTCTTTAGTGTTCTTGTTGCTGCTGTAATAATGATCTCAAAGAGTGATTATATGCAGTATTTAAGAATGCGAACTGTTCCAATTGAAAAAGGTGCCCATCGCCTTAGTTTGGAGGACGTATTAGAAAATAAGAATAGGGATAAAATTATTGAATTAATATTAAATGAACAGGGAATTCACTTCAATGAGTTATTAAGAAGAACAGGGCTGGCAGCAGGAAATTTAGTTTGGCATTTAGATATCCTTGAAACCTATAAGATAATTGGGAAAAAGCGAGTAGGTAAATTTATCGCCTATTTTCCATACTATCAAAAAAATCCCATTTCAAATTTAGATTTAAAGTTGAGTAAAAGTAAGTTAACTCTAGAGATTTTAGAGATGATTGAAAAAGAACCTGGGTTATGGAATAATCTCATTACTAAGAAACTGAAAGTGGATCATAAAACTATTTATTATCATATCAACAAGTTAAAAGATTTAAATCTCATTCGATTTCAAAAAGATGGACGGAAAAAGAAGTTTTTCCCGAATTTAGATTCAGAATACTTCAATAAAAAGAATAATCAAGAATAATTTCCTTCTTCTCAAAACTTATTTAATTTTCCAAAGTAATAAAATATTCCAGCAGTATTTTTAACCATTTAATTATTAAAAATATAATGATTGAACCAGAAAAACTATTAGAATTTATAAAGAATAGAAGGAGCGTTCGCTCATTTCTAAAAACCCCGATTGCTCAAGACGCAATTGAGATGATATTAGAAGCAGGAAGATGGACTCCAAGCGCTTCAAATAGGCAACCTTGGGAATTTATAGTCATTAAAGATAAAGAGATTCTGAATAATGTAGCAAGTAATGCAATGTACGGAAATTTCGTGAAAAGAGCACCTTTGGCAATCGCAATAGTGGGTAAAAAAAGTATTAGTTCCAATTGGTATGTTATAGATACATCCTTAGTTTCCATGAATATGATGCTTATGGCTTGGTCTTTGGGTATTGGGACTTGTTGGATTGGCTCTATGGATAGAGAAAAAGCGAAGGAGATACTCAAATTAAGTGAAGATGATTATTTACTTACTATCCTACCATTTGGATATATAAAAGGTGCAATCCCAAAACCCACTTTACGTAAATCCATGGAAGAAATAAAAAAAGTATTGTAAATTTATAGCTCAATAACAAGCTCATCTAACTTTTCTGGTGCTTTGGATAATTTCAAATAACCATCTTCCGTAATTAAGACGGTATCAGAATGTCTAAATCCTCCTAACCCTGGAATATAAATTCCCGGTTCAACACTGATCAACATGTTTGGTTCTAATTTCCGATCATAACCTTCTGCTAGAAATGGTGCTTCATGTCCCGTAATCCCTAAGCCATGACCTGTCCGATGGATGATGTAATCCCCATATCCATTATCTGTAATGAATTTCCTAACTTTTTTATCAATTTCCCCCATGTTCTCGCCAGGTTTTAATAGACTATATGCTAATTCTCTTGCTTGATACATGACTTCAAAGGGTTTTTTAGCTTCTTGTGGTACTTCACCTAAGAAAAAAGTTCTTTCTATTTCAACACCATAACCATCTACTTGTGCATACACTATAGAAACATGAGGTCCTCCATTCTCCATTTCCGCGAAAATCTTAGGAATTATGTGAGGATCATGAGAAAATGAAGGGGGCCAAACTGCAGCTGTTGCTTTACACACAATAAAATTAGCATTTGGAATATCTTGGATGGTTTTAGAAGTCATAATGCCTGTTACTTTTTGATATAATGCAAATTCTGGCACGCCAGGGCGGCACATTTTAAGAACTTCCTTATGACCTTTATTTATTACCTTACAAGCGTGAACTGATCTTCCAATTTCATAATCGGTTTTTATAATTCGAAGTTCGTCGATTATATCCGTAACAATTTTTACTCCCGGAGTTTTCTCATAAATCCGTAATGGCATTGCAGATTCGACTCCCACTTTTTTATCTTTATCAATTAGTTTTGGATATACATCATACCAGTTCTTACCTGGAGGTGATGGAAATTCATAATAATTTGAATATTCTAAATCAGCAATTGCTCTTGATTCGACATGACTTTTCTCAAGTAGTGGAACTACCATTTTAGGGATTCCTTCTCTTTCTATAATGAGGAGAAACGGACGCTCGTGTACGTTATTAGCAAAATTGGTTAAATAGTAAATATTAACTGGATCAAAAGATACATAATAATCTAAATTCTCAACTTTCATTAGATCTCTTACGTTTCCAAGCCGGTAAGATAATTCTTCCCTTGTTGGAGATGCAGTAATTGATTTTGGTTTATCTGTCATTTTAATTCTCGCTATTTTTAAAATCGATTTATTATTTTTCCTTTTTCACAAATTTAGAGAGCCTTTCCTTCAATATGTCAGATTGTGATGTCTCAATCATTGCAACTGACTCTCGAGCAAGAACTCCCTCGATATCAAGATCCTGGTTTTGGTTTATGTAAGCTTTTGTATATCTTAATGCTAGGTGTCCTTTTTGGATAATTGTATTAGCTGTTTTTTTCAGAATCCTTTTTAAACTTTCAGGCTTACAGACTCGTGTAACTAAACCTATTTTGAGAGCTTCTTCAGCTGTTATCTCATCACCAAATATCATCATGTCTTTAGCTCTTCCTTCTCCAATTATTCGGGGTAGAAGTTTAGTAGAAGCATTAGAAAAAAAGAGACCAACTCCCGCCTCAGGCAACATGATACGCGTGTCTGTTGCTGCAATTCTTATGTCACAAGCTAAAGTATGTTCGAATCCCCCACCAATAACCCATCCGTGATATCCAACAACAATAATTCCAGGGTGTGCGATCATTTTTCTAGTTAATGTTTGCCAAGCTTCAAGAAATTGCACGCCCTCAGCAAATTTATTTTCGTTGGTTATCAAATCATAACTGTATTTTAAATCAGCACCTACTGTAAAATGCTTTCCATTAGCAGCATAAATAACACAGACATCATTGTTCTCAGCACTTATTTCAAATAGTTCTATAAGCTTCTTTAATACATCCAATGTTATTGTATTTCTTTCTTCAGGCTTGTTTAATGTAATTTTTCCGATGTCTCCACTTTTTTCATATAGTACAATATCTTCCACAATCAAAACCTCTTTTTTCTTAATGATTTATCCTCATAAAAAGTTTTTTATAGAGAAAAAATTGGTTATAATCATGGTATTAGAAAATTTAGAACCAAAAATCGTGTGGGATATTTTTGAAAATATTATTGCGAAAACTCCAAGACCTTCTAAACATGAAGAAAGAATCCGTGAAGTGATAAAAGATTTTATATTTAAGGTTGGTAAATCAAATAATACTGATTTCCAGATTTATCAAGATGGAGTTGGAAACATCCTAATCAAAAAACCAGCGACACCTGGACAAGAGTCAATTCCACCAATAATGCTCCAAGCTCACCTCGATATGGTATGTGAAACAGATAAACCTGAAGGATTCGATTTTTTTACACAAGGTATTCCTATTCGCATTCAAAATAATGGTGAATGGGTTGATGCAGATGGAACTACACTAGGCGCTGACAATGGAATTGGAGTTGCATTTGCGATAGCTATTTTAATTGATACTTCAATCGAATCCCACGGACCCATTGAAGTTTTATTTACTGTGAATGAAGAAGATGGGTTTGATGGAGCAACTTTATTAGATCCTTCAAAACTTAGCATAGAAAGTAAATTAATGATTAATTTGGATGGAGGACCTCTCGGTGAAATTGTAATTGGTTCTGTTTGTGGAAGAAGAGTGAGGTTTTCAAAAAAATTTACTTGGAAAGAATATATGGAAAGTGATGATTTGGAATTTAATGAACTTTTAATTCATGGTCTATTAAGCGGACATTCGGGAGGAGATATTCACTTACCCAGAGCTAATGCAAATAAGTTAGTTAGTAGAATCTTATCAAAAATCCATCAAGAAATTAAAATTTATGTTTGTAAATGGCAAGGTGGTACTAAATCAAATGTCATCCCGGCTAAATCTTTAATAAAATTTGGGATAAAAGTAAAAGACCACGATAAATTTGAAGAATTGTTAAATGAAGAAATCTCATCAATTTATCAATATTATGAGAAATTTGAACCTAACCTTAAAATTGAAAATAAGAAAGTTTCTCCTGAAAATTATTTGTCAAATGAGGATTCAAGATTATTAATATCGACTATTCATATAATCCCTAATGGTGTGCTAAAAAAATCCCATATTTATGAGAGATTTATAGAAAGTTCAAATAACCTTGCCATTGTTAACACTGAAAACGATAAAGAAATTATTTGGCTTTATCCTCGTAGCATTATAAGAAGTGAATTGGATTCATTTTGTGTCTCCATGAAACAACTAGGAGAACTTGGAGGATGGAGAGTTTTTTTAAGACCGGTTTTACCCGAATGGTTACCAGATTTAGAATCTAAGTTTTTAGAACATGTTAAAAAGCAATATGATACTTTACTGGAAAAGCCCGTAAAAACAAACATTATTCATGGAGGATTAGAAACGGGAATGATTAGTACTAGGATTTCAGGACTTCAGATGGTAGCACTTGGCCCTACAATGGAGGGGTTGCATTCTCCGAGCGAAAGATTAAAGATTTCTGATGTTGGAATAATATATGAATTACTTAAAAGAATTGTTTTTAATATCAAAGAAATAAATTATTAGATATAAATAGAAACCTTCAAAAACAACTTATAGAAGAATTTGACCTTTAGTTAAAAACGCCAACATTGGT
>JAGXNU010000080.1:4494-8885 GCA_019894815.1 Promethearchaeota archaeon | reverse complement strand
ATATTATTAAATCTTTAAAAGAGAGAGATAAATTGATTTTTTAATTATTCTTAATTTTTACTAATTCCTTTCTCAAAATATTATCGATTCTTTTAGAAGATAGGATTTTTAACATCTTGTTTCTGAACGTATTGGGGACGATCATATACCTGTTCTTTGGTTGGTTTATTGTTAGTGCTTTTATTTCCATTTATAATTTCAAGAAAATCTGAGTTTTTGAAAGCATAAAATTTTCTAACATGCTTCGCAAAGATTATCTTTCCAGAAACAAGAGAGTAATGAATATTAATTCAATTTAAGGAATAACTATAACTAACAATTATTATTTTTTATATTTTATATATTGAGAGTTTTATGGATGAGATAATTTTTACAATTCTGAAAGTATTAATTCTAAACATCCGCTTGATATGATAAACGAGGAAAGAAAAAAATGAAAGCGATTGTGTATGAAAATTATGGACCACCAGAAGTTCTTCAGTTTAAAGATGTGGAAAAACCAACTCCTGAGGATAATGAAGTGCTCGTGAAGATTCATGCGACAACTGTCCATCATGGGGATTCCAACATGCGAAAGGGTGAGCCAAAGGCAGCAAAAATTTACAATGGTCTCAAAAGACCAAAGAGAATAACCATACTTGGGATGGAGTTAGCCGGGGAAATTGAATCAGTAGGCAAAGACGTAGAATTTTTTAAGAAAGGTGATCAAGTCTTTGCATTCTCCGGTTTTGGTTTTGGTGCTTATGCCGAGTATATATGTCTGCCTGCTCTGCCTGAAGAAGGGAAGGTGGCAAAAAGGGGAGTGATGGCAATAAAACCAGCCAACATGACCTATGAGGAAGCAGCTGGAGTTCCTGCTTCAGGAATTACAGCATTGAGTATTCTTAAAAAAGCAAATATCCAGATCGGACAAAGGGTTTTGATCTATGGAGCTTCTGGAAGTGTAGGTACATTTGCGGTGCAGCTTGCCAAGTACTTTGGGGCAGAGGTTACCGGGGTATGCAGTACAACTAATTTAGAAATGGTGAGATCCATAGGAGCCGATAAGGTAATAGATTACACGAAAGAGGATTTTACCCAAAGCGGCGAGCCATATGATGTTATTTTTGATGCAGTAGACAAGATTCCGACTTCACAAGGTAAAAAGTTTCTAAAGAAGACAGGAATCTATCTTAATGTTAAAATGTCAACAAAGTTGTCAACTGATGTTCTAACTAAGCTCAAAGGGCTTATTGAAGCGGGAAAGTTAAAATCGGTCATAGATAAACGATATCCGTGGGAACAGATCGTAGAAGCTCATAGATATGTTGACAAAGGGCACAAAAAAGGGAATGTAGTAATAACTTTTTGATTCTAATCCGGGTATAATTTGTTTTTTTTTTCTATTACTAATTGCACATCGATCTACGTACTACAAGATAATTGCTATAATTGAAATATATAACAGAATTTATTATATTACTGAACAAGTAACAAAATTAGCATCTAGGAGATTAAATTATATGAAAGCGATTGTATGGACAAAATACGGACCTCCAAATGTTCTTCAGCTCAAAGAAGTAGAAAAACCTACTCCCAAAGACAATGAAGTCCTGATAAGAATATTTGCAACAACAGCACCAACAGGGGACTGTGAATTGCGAAGGATGGGAAACCCATTCTGGTATCGGCTCCTCATACGGTTATATATCGGTCTCAAAAGACCAAAGAGAATAACCATATTAGGGATGGAGTTAGCCGGGGAGATTGAATCCGTAGGCAAAGATGTTAAGCTATTTAAAGAAGGTGATCAAGTTTTTGCAGCTACCGGTTTGGTTGGTATGGGTACTTATGCAGAGTATATATGTATGCTTGCGGAACCTAAAGAAGGGGTGCTAGCAATAAAACCTGTTAATATGACTTTTGAGGAAGCCGCAGCTGTTCCTGTTGGGGGCCTTGAAGCCTTGTATTTCCTCAGAAAAGGAAATATCCAGAGTGGACAAAAAGTTTTGATTAATGGTGCGGGTGGAACTATAGGTACTTTTGCGGTACAGCTTGCTAAATCATTCGGGGCTGAAGTGACCAGTGTGGACAGCACGGACAAGTTGGACATGCTGCACTCGATTGGTGCCGACTATGTTATTGATTACACTAAAGAAGATTTCACTACAAGCGGTAAGACTTATGATGTTATTTTAGATATGGTACGTAAGAGTTCGTTTTCAGGTTGTATAAGATCGCTAAAGAAAAAAGGAATCTATATTCAAGCTAACCATCCGCTGTCACGAAACGTTCGAGGATTATGGACTTCAATGACAAGTAGCAAGAAAGTAAGATCTGGGACTGTATCTGAAAGAATTGAAGATTTAATTTTCCTCAAAGAGCTTATCGAGTCGGGAAAGATAAAATCGATCATAGATA
This sequence comes from Promethearchaeota archaeon, assembly GCA_019894815.1. Taxonomy (GTDB): domain Archaea; phylum Asgardarchaeota; class Lokiarchaeia; order Sigyniarchaeales; family SOKP01; genus SOKP01. The sequence continues at coordinate 6,485 of JAGXNU010000080.1, read as the reverse complement.
GACGCTATCCGTTGGAACAAATAGTAGAAGCTCATAGATATGTTGAAACAGGGCATAAAATGGGAAATGTAGTAATAAATGTGGAACCGAGATTTTATCCATAATCTTGTAGAGAATACTTCTTTTAGAATATCCTCCACCTTATATTCAAGAATTCTCAAAGAGGTTGATAAAACAGAAGAAAAATAAAAATTAAATAATATTAGGTCATTTTTGTTGGAGGTACTCATTCATCTCAACGAATAAACTTGTTCGAATCAATGCTGCTTTTAAGAATTGAAACCCAATATCATAAGTTGAGCCATCTCCACCAATATGAATAACCCATGGGATTTCTCTGTCATATAAATTTTTGGATTTTAAAAAAGGAAAATATACTAAACTAAGTATGTATAGAACCTGATGGATGGATTCCTTTTCAACGAAAGAATTATATATCTATAGCTCTATAAATTATATATGAATACATCAATACAAATCACTAAAGATACATTGGAAAAATTGAAACGCTTAAAAGAAATAATAAAAGCTTCTACATATGACGATCTTATAAATGAACTCATAAATAAAGCTCAAAATATTCCTGATACAATGTTTGGTATCGATAAAGGAAAGATAAAAAAAATTTCAAAAGAGGATAGAATTGCCTTCCGAGAATACTGAATATTTATTGGACACATATGCTTGGGTTGAATATTTCATAGGTAGTGATGAGGGTAAAATAGTTAAAAAATTAATAGAATTAGATAAAATCAATACTTCGATTATTTCCATAGCAGAATTATCAGATAAATATTATCGAGAAGGTTTAACGGATGAATGGGAGGAACGTTATAAATTCATCGTTTCTAAATCAAATATTATCCTTTGTACTATGGAAATCGCTAAAAATGCCGGTCCAAGAAAATGGGAACTACGCAAAACAATTGAAAAAATCGGGCTTGCAGATGCGATAATAATTGAAACTGCGCTCCAGAAAGAACTTGTAATTGTCTCAGGAGATCCTCATTTTAAAAGTTTAGATAATATTCTGTTTTTATAAAAGGACACTACCAGATTTTTAGATGATCAAATGGATTAACTGATTTAAATGATATTAGGGGTTTAGAGGATTAAATAAAAAATAAATAAAAATGGTTAGTAGATTTTTTTTTTAAAAAAACAGAAGAAAAATTAAAAATTTAATTAATTTATTTTTCCAATAGCATCAGGATAAACGAAATTAAGATGATGGTTCCACCAGTGCCAATTGCTCCTGTACCTATAGGTGATACCCAGCCATATAAAATAAATCCGAGGATTAGAACCATCCACCACTGATAGGGAATGAATTTGATCTTGTCATACATCGACAATAACAGTAGAGTAATAACGATTATACCTACAATTCCGTCCCATATAGTAGAAAGACTTGGAGCTGCAAATAAATAGACTACTTCAATCATGGTTATAATTATGCCAAATAGAGCAACCAATTTTGAAGGTTTCATTGTCTTCTCCTTCTTAATTAAAATCTCCATTACTGCAGCGTTTATGACTAGAATTCCTCCAAGCATCACTGCGAGTGCTCCTGCGGTTCCTATATTAAAATTAATCGAAAGCATCTCAAATAAGATTACTACAATACCTAGGATTAGTAAAACTTCAAATCTGTAGAACTTTTCGAATATTTCAATTCTTTTTAGCAAAGGATCACCGAAATTAAGAATATCTATGGTAAGGATTAATATCACCCCTAAAATAAATAGAAAAATCCCGGTAAGTACACTCAATGGAATCAGAAAATTCACACCAGCCCAGAATAAGTTACTGCCTTGAAGTATAACAGCTAGAGCAGCCATCAACGCAACAATTTTTGGTGAACCTTCTGGTCCCGTAATTTGGAGGATGGGACCATCCCTTGGAGCTCGTTCCTTTTTCACTTTAGGTTTTTTTTCTTTCTTAGGAGCTTCTTCTTTAGGAGCTTCTTCTTTAGGAGCTTCTTCTTTAGG
>JAGXNU010000080.1:0-4397 GCA_019894815.1 Promethearchaeota archaeon | reverse complement strand
CTTTAGGAGCTTCTTCTTTAGGAGCTTCTTCTTTAGGAGCTTCTTCTTTAGTTTCTTCTCCCATAATATTTCACTTTTTTTTAAATATTTTTTAATTGTTTGGTTTTATACCTATTTTCGAATAAAATATAGATATTAATGATAAACAAATAGGAAAATCACACTTATAAATGTGTAGGCAACTATTATTAATAGATAAAATCAGTCATGTATGTGAGAAAATGATAATACTAAAAAAAATATTAAATAAGCATAAAAAAAAATCCTAATAATAGGATGATAAGTCTGTTCATTATTTTTGTTGTAAGTATTCATTCATTTCAACGAATGAACTAGTTCGAATCAATGCTGCTTTTAAGAATTGAAATCCAATGTCGTAGGTAGAGCCATCTCCAGCAATGTGAATTACCCAAGGTATTTCTCGGTCGTATAAGTTTTTAGACTTTAATATCTTTTTGGTGGTTGAGATTGCATCAGCTACAGTGGCACCAGATTCGAATAAGTGATGAACCCAGGGAACATTCCATGATGTTACGTTATCTTTAGACGTAGATACTTCGGAACAACTGGTATTATTCACATATATGATATTTGTTCCTGCGACAGCTTGTGCGGCGGTGGCTAATTGATTCAATACCATTCCTGCCCCGCATCCTGGACAGAGTCCATGACCTGGTTGTAAGTGTTTCTGTGGTTCTAAAGTTTTCCTATTTACTCTATATAAATCAACAGGTTTTTCTGCTCCAAATTTTTCAATGAGTCCTTTTAATTTCTTATTTCGTTGTTCAGTAAGGAAGATTATCTCATCGATTTCCTTTTCCCTAAATTGAGGTTTAAATAAGTGTTTAAATCGACCCATTGATTTCAAGTATTCCACGAATTTTTCCTTGTCAATATCTAAGCCACGATAATACGTGAATGTTGGAATCCCATCTTCAACTCTTATTGTATAAAGGGGCCAATATCCACAATCCGTTGCCAATTTTTGGATCTTTACGGCATCCGCAGCAGAGTGTCTCCACCCCCTCATGCATGAAGAATAAGATTGAATGAAAGCAGAGCCATTAGACTTTAGAGCATCGGCAATTTTACCCATGAAATCAATTGGATACGAAGGATTTGTTGTTGCCAAAAATAATTTCTTAGTACCGTAAAAGGCAAAAGGTGTGACTAAATCTTGTTTGATTCCTATTTTTCCAGGTATTTTTTCTCCAGCGGGACTTGTAGTGGTGCTAGCAAATGGAGGCGTACCACCAGATTCTTGTATTCCTGTATTCATAAAAGCTTCATTATCATAATTGAAGAATAATACGTTAGATTTCTCATTTCGAGCTAAAATATCTTCCATTTTAATGATATTTCTTTCTGGTTTGGACATTTTAGATATTCACCCCATGAATTTTCTCTTTTGTTTCTCGTACACCGAGATACATGTAGAGTGTTCCCTTCATATCATTAACAGTAGCCATTTTCTTTTTGGCAACGTCAAACTCATCTCGAGTTACATCTCGCCCTCCTAAACCGACAATAAAGCTTCTGAAAATTGTTTTTAGAGGATAAAGAGCTGATGCGATTGACATAGAAAAGGGAGGTAGCATTCCATTTAGGGAATCACTTTTTTCTAATATGATTAGTTTCTCTATGCCATTGTCTTCAATTATTTTTCTCAATTCTTCATGTGGGAATGGTCGAAAAGCTCGCATCTTTATGAGTCCAACATCCTTATTTTTAGTCATCCAACTTATAATGTTTCCAGCCATTGAACCCATTGTACAAAAAACGGTTTTTGAGGAATTATCTAAATTATAAGTCTCAATTAGATTATACTCCCGACCAGTCTCAGATTTAAATTTTTGAAAGACATCCTTCATTTGATTTAAAACTTGCTTTTTAGCTTCTTCTAATCTTGCTCTTCCTTCCATGAAGTAGGATGGAGTTACGATACCACCCCAAGTTCCTGGTTTCGAGGGATCGATAACGTGCCGGGGTTTTTTAGGAGTCATCTTTAGAACTGTCTCATCTGGAATTAAAGTTAAATTTTGGACTGAATGTGAAATTATAAATCCATCATGAACGAAGATTGTCGGAAATAATGTATCTTCAGAAATCATGACGGATAGGATAGCCGCATCGTAAGTTTCCTGAACATTTTCTGAGACTATAATGTTCCATCCAAGTTCAGAATTGACTTGTGTATATTCCCATGAATTCCAAATAGATAAATTTGGTGAATTGAATGCACGAGCTGAGAGCATCATTGTCAAAGGCAATCTCCAGCCTACAGCCATTGGTAAGCCCTCAGTCATCAACAAATAACCTTGACTCGCAGTAGCTGTAAATGTTCTGGCTCCAGCTGCACAAGCTGCTGTTGAATAACTAATTGCGGCTAATTCTGATTCTACATTTACAAATGCTGCTTTTAATCTCCCTTGATGTACGACATCTGATAATCCTTCTACAGATTGGGTCTGAGGAGTTATAGGAAACGCACAGATTACATCTGGATCTGTTTGAGTAACCCCTCCAGCAACCGCATAATTTCCGATCATGGTTGTTTTGATCGGTTCCTTGATTTCCTTAAAAAATATTCTCATTGGTTCGATTGACATTTTAATTACCTCCTTCTTGATCTTCAGGTACCGCACATGCTGCCGGACCTTGTTTTAATCTTTTGGATATTGCATCAACGGGACAGATTTCAAGACAGTTTTGACAAGATTTGCAATGATATTGATCAATACCTTTCATGTGCCAAAGTCCATCTTCTCCCTTTTCTCGGATTATCGCAAAATCAGGGCAGATATACCAACATTGAGCACAATCTGTACATATTTCTTCATCCCATAGTATATCCCATTCACCCCAAGAACCCGTGTTGACTTGGTTACTTCCAATTTCTATCACGTCTTCATCACAATACCATACCCCTGCATCATCAAGTTCTTTATATCCCGGTAATCCTAAAGAAACTTGTTGCCAAGGAACTTTTGTATCAACCGAAAAATCAAGTTCTGGAGCTCCGCCTGTTTCAAATATGCAGGTTTCTTCATGAGCACGCTTTATTGCTTCCACGTTTTTAGCAGCGATACTTCCTTTAAATCTACTCATTATTGCATTAGCTAAAGCATCCATGGAAAAGATGGGAATAACACGCAAAATTGCTCCAAGAATAATTGTGTTTGTGATATTTCGACCAAGCACATCCATTGCTATGTTTAAAGCATCAATTGTTGCAATATTAATATCTTTTCGGTTAACTACCGTTTGCAGAGAAATTTGATCCAATACTGTATTGACAATTAACCATCCTCCAGGAGCTAATCCTGCTACAACATCAATTTCGCCTAGAAGAGAAGGATCTAAAACAGCAACAATATGAGGCGCATAAACTTGTTCATTATTTCGAACTAAATCAACGTTAGCACTTAAACGCACATAACTTTCTGTAGGAGAACCCATTCTTTCAGCCCCAAATTTAGGTTGGCATACACCATATCCATAAAACGCTTCAACGCAAAGATTTGAAGCAGTTACTCCTCCTTGACCCCCACGAGCATGGAATCTTAAGTTAATAACGCTTTGTTCTAAAACTTCTTTTAATTGTTCTGGAGTTATCATTTTAGTTCTAATCTTAATTTTTTAATAATGTATTTCTTATAAAGAAATTATTCCAGAAAAATAAGCTTTTTCTATTAATTCCATAAGTTTCCCACAAGAATTCATGGGAATTATCAATGAAATCTAAATTTTTGAGTATTAGATTGAATTTTTCATGAATAGTGAAGATTTTGCTACGATTGAAAATATTTATTAACTTCATGGTTCTAAAGTAATTTAGATTAAATGATACAATTAGAAATGAAAAAAAGTGGCAAAAGTGGATATTGGAAAAATTTTAGAAGTAGATTTAGAAAAAAATTCCTATAATATTAATAAATATGGTAGAGAGAATATTGAGAAATTCTTGGGAGGTCCAGGATATGCTATTAATTATCTAATGGATGAGAAAACATTTAATTACGATCCCCTAGATAATGCAAATGTATTAGCATTAATGACTGGCCTTTTAACAGGTACAGCTTATCCTTGTTCTGGTTTTTATTCTGTTTCAGCACGTTCTCCTCAAACAGATATATATGGTGAAGGTCTATCAGGCGGTTTTTTTGCTGCGGAATTGAGAAATTTATTTAATGGAATCGTATTTAAGAATAAATCTGAATCTCCTAAATATCTTTTAATAGAGAATGATCATTTTGAATTAAAAGATGCTTCAAGTTTGTGGGGATTAACAACCGATAAAACAATTAAAGCCCTGAATTCCAAACACGGTAAGGAATATAAAATCGCATGCATTGGTCCATCTGGAGAAAAACAGGTTCCATTAGCTTGTATAATGA
>JAGXNU010000007.1:20458-24680 GCA_019894815.1 Promethearchaeota archaeon | reverse complement strand
ATCAATAAAACCGTAGCAGAAAAAGCATTCAGGATGGATAAACAAAGGGAAATTGATGAAAATCGATTAAAGATCAAGCCAAATATTGAGGAAGCAACTAAAGCCATAAAGGAATCAATTGATGAAAAAGCTTTTAGAATTGAAAAGCAAAGAGAAGTAGATCAAAAAAGAATGGAACTAACCCCTGATATTGAAAAATCTGCTGAAGCTATCAGTAAGACCATCTCAGAGAAAGCATTTTTTAGAGAAAAACAAAGAGAAGATGACTTAAAGCGCATAGAAATTCATCCAGAATTTAGAAAAACTGGAGAAGCAATCAATAAAACCATAGAAGAAAAAGCATTCAGGATTGATAAACAAAGGGAGATAGATCAGAAGAGGTTAGCCGTGACACATGATAAGGAACAAATAAGTCATGCCATAGAAAAAACCATTGAAGAGAAAGCATTCTTTAGAGAAAAACAAAGAGAAGATGATCATAAAAGGGTTACTATCAAACCTGATTTAGAATCCGCAAGCCAAGCTATAAAATCATCAATAGATCAGAAAGCTTTTAGAATTGAAAAGCAAAGAGAAAGTGATCATAAAAGAATGGAATTACACCCTGAAATTGAAAAAACAAGTGAAGTTATTGAAAAAGTTTTTGAAGAAAAAGCTTTCTATAGGGAGAAACAAAGAGAAGAGGATCGTAAACGTTCTGAAATTAAACCTGATATAAAGGGCCTTGGAGAAAAACTAGAGAATAAAATTGAAAAAATCGAAGATAAAAAACGAGATGAAAATCTAGATTAAATTTTCTTAATTTATTTTAAAATCCAAAATTTTGTTTAAAATTATTGTTTAAGTTAGTTATTTCCAATCTTTTTTTATATTTAAGAATTGAAGGCTCAATTCTACCATTAAAATGCTTGATACTTCCCTCAAATCTTGAGTAAAAATCATGAGTAATCTGTTTTAGTATTGATCTTTCAACCTTTAAGCTTGTTTTCCGAGTAATAGCAATAACTAATAATCTTCCATATCGCTCATATAAAATTCTTGTTTCATCGAAGTTGACTTCTTGAATCTCTTCAGATTTGTTTCCCGTTTTTACTTCTTTTATGAATAAGTTTAAAGCATTTAAAAACCCTCCAATCAAATCCATATCAATTGTGCTGTCAGGATTTAATGAATATTCTTTACTTAACAATAAGGATCCTGATAGTTTATCTAAAAAATAAATAGCCAGAAATCGATTAGAATTAGCATCTTGTTGCCTATTAGCAAAACCATATGATTTGATATTTGAATTTGGATACATTGGTTACCCTTTTTAGGTTGATTTATTCGATTTATTCACATTCCCATAATTAACAATCAAGTATGATGAAGTATAAATGATTTAAACTTAAATACAGTTTAAAAATTGAATATTATCTTAATGACACCTTCACATTTCATCTAAAAATATTAAACTAAAAAAACAAAAATTAAAAACCAACAATTTATATTATTAGACATGTATTCTTTCAAATTAACCTTGGTTTTTGATAAAAATGGATGTTAACTCAACCGTGGATGAACATAAAAAAAAAATTTCAACTGGTTTAATTATAACTAGAGAAATATTAAACCAAACATTTTTTCCCGATGAAATAAAAGTAGAGATTTCAAAAACCCCTTATTATCTTCTTATATTTATTTCTCGGGAGGATGTCATAAAGATAAGTTGTTTTCCAACAAAAACTAACTCAATAAAAAAGATTTTAATTAAATTAGAAGAATTTTCTCCAGAAATTGTGAAAGGAATTTCGGAAGTATTAAATAAATTGAACTTGCTTAAAGATATCCTTCATACAACGGGAATATGTTATGAATTAGAAAATTGCTTCTATGAGACGTACTTAATCGGAGATTTAATAGACCAAAATTCTGAATATGATAAGAAAATTGAACTTGAATTCATGGCAATACCAAGAGTTAATAGTGTTGTAATAGAAGATATACCAACTCAAGACGTTTAATTCTTTTTATAATCTAGAAGACAATTCAATCTTTATTAATTCTGTACTTTTATTGAATTTAATGTTCTCCAAGTTTTCCAAAAAATTAACAACATGATTATAAATATAAAAAGAGCTGTAACGAAAGTGTAACCTCCGATGAATGGATCTATTAAAATCATAAAAATTATACCTGCAATTGAAAAGCCTATCATGTATCCATACCCCCAATAACGATCTTTTAAAGAAATAATAATAGCAGGTATAAACGTTGTGAAAATTATTGACAAAAACGCAAGAACTTCAACACTTCGAGGAGAATCATGGATCATGACCATGTTAAACCACGAAATTACAAAACCAACAAAACCCCATAAGAAAGTTTTAGAATCCACTTTAAAATCTGGTTCAGAGCTTCGAATACCTTGTTTCTTTTCAATATCGTTCATTGTAATTATGACAATAAGTTCCAATTATTATTAATTTTGAATTTAATACCTTTATCTGTTCATGAATTATTTTAAATAGGTGGAAAGATATATACTACCTAAGATAAAAATTGAATTAAAATATTCGTAAATTTATATAAAATAAAATTAAACAAAAAAAGAAACAAAAAAAGAAAAAAGAAAATAATACAAAACCATAAAATATGACTCCTGCCTCACCCTGGATTTTTGTCTTTTGGTAGTGCTGAAAAATGCACTCTTATTTCGCCCTCCAAGCTCCGTGATTCACACGGAACTGGGGAATCCCCCTTTAATTTTTCTGACCTTATCATTAGGTCTCGGGGCAGGAGTCTCTCTTTCTTCCATCATTAAGTATTGGTTAATTAACTAAATCTTTGAATGACGGGCTATGAAAAGAATTGAATAAAAAAGTATCATAAAAGATGCGAGTTTCATTTATATCCAAAAAGGAAACAATTTAATTGCTATCAGAATCTTCTTTAATAATACTTTTACAAATATGTTGGACGCGATTAAATTTTTAAGTTTGATTAAATTATTTGATTAATTAGATATTTGTTTAAATAGAAATAAAATTGAAAAAACTGATTCATATGACCGAAGAAATAATCAGACGTACTCGGAGCATCTGTCCAGAATGCTTGAAAGTCATTCCAGCCGAAATTTATGTTGATCCCGAGACAGATTTCGTCATGATGCGCAAAAATTGTGAAGAACACGGAGACTTCAAGGATAAACTCGCAAGAGAATCTGAAGAATACAAGTGGGCACAAACATTCACTGATGAGTTAGGATCTACCATTAATAATTCCACAAAACCAGAATATGTTAATTCTGGAATTAAAGATACAGTAAAAGGCTGCCCAAATGATTGTGGTTTGTGTAGTAACCATAAATCCGCCCCAAATATAGCCCTAATTGATGTTACAAATCGATGTAATTTGACTTGTCCCATCTGTTTTGCAAATGCTAGTGCGAAGGGGTATGTGGTCGAACCTACATTTGATCAGCTCGTACAAATAATGGAACATTTTAGGTCAATAAAACCCGTCCCTCCAGTTTTATTACAATTATCTGGAGGAGAACCTACCATTAGGGATGATCTTCCAGATATCATTCGAAAAGGAGTAGAATTGGGTTTTGTTGAGGTAATGGTCACCACTAATGGAGTAAGATTTGCGAAATCACCTGAATATATGAAAAAATGCATAGATGCTGGCATGAAAGCCATCTACTTGCAATTCGACGCCACCGATGATCCAGAAGTATGGAAAAAAATTAGGGGTGTTAATTTATGGCCTCTGAAGAAAAAGGTTTTTGAAAATGCTCGAAAAATCGGATACTTTGGAATAGTATTAGTGCCTGTTATAGCTAAGGGGGTAAATGATCATCAAGTTGGGCCGATAATGGAGTTTGCAAAACAAAATACTGACGTAGTTTCAGGAATAGTATTCCAACCAGTGTCCCTCTGTGGCCGTATAAGTTTCGAAGAGTTAATGGATTTGCGATACACCACTTCTGACTTGAAAGTGGCTATTAATGAAGCCACGGGAAATGCGATTACGAGATTTTATCCCATAGCAACATCCGCTAAGATGACGAGATTACTAGCTTGGTTTGATGATGTCCCAGAATTTTCCATGACAAGCCATAAAGATTGTGGATTTGCCACCATCTGTATAGTTAATGATAAAGATGAATGGGAACCTCTTGATAAATATTTTGACGTAGAAGGGTTAATGAGATGGTCAAATAAGACCTATGATAAGG
>JAGXNU010000007.1:0-20362 GCA_019894815.1 Promethearchaeota archaeon | reverse complement strand
TGGTACAGAAACAAGAAATACCAAAACCAACTGGGTTTTTAAAGAATATAAATCTTGAAGATTTAGGAGCCGTTCCCAATACCATTGGTAAGTTTATCGATGATATGACAAGCTTAGGATATCGCCAAATGATGAAGGCATATTATCTTGCTGGTTCAATGCGTTATGTTAAAAACCCTACAAAGGTTTTGACAAGTAAAACATTCCAAGGATTTGCTCGTTTAGTAATGGCACCAAATCTATCGTCTGCGGCTAACTTTTTACACACTCGTAATCTTTTAGTAAGTGCCATGCACTTTCAGGACGCATACAATTTTGATCTCGATAGAATTTGTCAATGTTTAGTCCATTATGGTGTAATAGATCCAAATGACAATAGTAAAGTGCTCGAAGTTCCATTCTGCGCCATGAATACGCTACATCGTGAGGGGATAGAGAAGGCATTAGCGATCCAAGGCGAAGAAGCCAAGAAAGCAGAAGTTATCCAAGCAGAAATTAAGGAATTGTTAGAAACAATAGAGGAATAAACCTTTTTTTTAATTTAATCTTTTTTAAGCATTTTAAAATCTTAAGATCTTTTTTTATTTATTTGACTAAAGTCCAGTTAAAAAATAAATCTTAAAAGCTTTAACACGACTTAAGATAGTAAGAATGGAAATTATTATTCAAATTTGATTCCATCTCATATTACAAGTGATTTTTTCGATTCATGACTGATAATTCTGATTTAATTGGAGATTACAAAGGGACAGTAAAAAATAGTGTTATAACCGCGTTATTGCAAGCTTATTTAGATTCCCTTGATTATGATGGTATGAAGTCTATCTTAAGAGAAGCAGAATTAATGGAGTTGAAGGACACAAGAGTCGTTAATCCAGAGGGTAAGATAGATTTTTTTTCCTTTAAGAAGCTAATTGCAGCACAAAATTGTCTTTTATATGAATCTAATCAGTTACTTTATGAGATTGGAAGAAAATTTTCATTTTACTTGTTTCCATATGGTAAAAGTTTTACAGAAATAATTTCTGAAATAAACGAATTAATAAAAACTAATTGGGATGTCCAAATTAAGGAAAAGAGCGAAAACCAATATGTGATATTAGTTAAAAAATGCGTTTTTTGTTCTGAAATTGGAGTTTCTTGTGATTTATTCAGAGGTTTCTTAATTCATTCATTAGAAAAGACCCTTTCTTCAGATTATTCCATCATTTCAGAAGTAACAAAAGAAAATGTTTTTGATCCAACACATAATACTTTTACAATGATCTTGAATATTGAAAAAAGAAATAAAAATGAGATTTGACGAAACATTAATAAAAACAAAAGTCAAAGAAAAATAAAGAGCAAAATTTATGATTTTATTTACTAAAAAATCTAAAACCTGATTGTATGATGAATGAAGAACGTGAATATGTTTTTAAAATTACGCTTCTAGGTGATGCTGCAGTTGGTAAGACATCATTAATAAGTCAGTTTGTTGAAACTACGTTTCAAGAAGATTATAAACCAACTTTAGGAGCAAATATCATCCGTAAAGATGTAATCTTAGATGAATTAAACGCTAAAGTCAGATTGATTGTCTGGGATTTAGCAGGGCAAGAAAAATATAATGTTGTAAGAAGTTTATATTATCAAGGATGTGTTGGTGCTTTATTGGTTTATGATATCACCCGAGCCTCCACTTTTGAGAATATTGAGTCGAAATGGCTGAATGATTTTAAAAAATATGTTAAAAAAGAGGGCGTATATTTATTAATTGGCAATAAAAGTGACTTGAATGAACAGAGGGTGATTCAAACCAGCGATGGAGATAAATTAGCTGAAAAAATAAAAGCCAGTAAATTCATTGAAACAAGTGCGAAATTTGGAGAAAATGTAAATAGCGCCTTTAAAACACTTGTATATCAGATTCTTGAAAACCAATGAGTAACTATTTAATTCTTAGTTTAAGTATTGTATGGTAAAAATGCACTTATTTATCAGATAAAACAAAGCAGTTTCAATATCTCTATATTTATAAAATAGTATGACCTTTAATTATCATCAAAAGGGTGCTTCTTATATGAAAGAATTATCTAATAAAGTGGCAAAGGCTCCACGATCTAAAATTCGGGAACTAATGGATCTCGCAGCAGGAAAAAAAGATATTATTAGTCTAGGTATTGGTCAACCCGATTTTTCAACACCAGATCCTGCTATAGAAGGCAATATCAATGCCTTGCGTAATAATATCACTTGTTATGCGCCAACCAGGGGAATTCCAGAACTTCTACAAGAGATAGAAACAAAGTTAAAACGATTTAATAACATTCAATCTAATTGGAATGAGAATATTATTCTAAGTAATGGCGGTTCTCAGGCACTAACACTCGCTTATGCTACTTTATTTAATCCTGGTGATGAGCTCATTTTATCATCTCCAAATTTCATATCCTATTTCTATTGTTCTTTATTTTTTGGGGTCAAAGTGATTGAAATTAGGAGGAATGATGACTTTAGTACAAATATTGAAGCCATGGAAAGAGCAATAACTGATAAAACAAAAGCAATTTTAATCAATTCTCCAAATAATCCAACCGGACATGCCATGAATTCTGAGGAGTTAAAAAAAATCATTGAATTAGTAAAAGAATATGATTTATATCTAATATCAGATGAAGTATATGAAAATTACTTATATGATGGTTTTAAACATGCAAGCCCTGCTTCCTTTGACGGAATGTTTGATAGAACAGTAACAATAAATGCAATGTCTAAGTTGTATTCTGCAACTGGTTTTAGATTGGGATACGTGGTCGCTAAAAAAGAAATTATAGATTTAATGGAGAAATATCATCAATACACTGCGGCGGGAACAAATCATGCTGCTCAATATGGATTTTTGGAAGCTTTAAAAATGGACCAGCATTTTTTTGATAATATTTTGGAGAGTTTTAATAAACGCAGATTATTTGTTCATGAGCGTCTAAAGGAATTAAATTTTGATGTGGTTAAACCTAAAGGAGCATTTTATATAATGCCCTCGGTCTCAGGGTTCAATATGAACGGCGCTGAATTTTCAGAAAGAGTCATGAGAGAAAAGGGAGTTGCTATAGTACCTGGAAATGTCTTTGGCTCTTATTCTGAAGATAGAATAAGAATATCCTATGCAACAGCATATAGTCAATTAGTTGAAGCTTTTGATAGGATTGAAAAATTCATATTAATGTTATGATATAATGATTTACACTTTTTTTAAATAAGTAGAAATGAGTGCATGGGTTAAAAAATTAATAGCATTACACACATCTTTAATTTTAATTAATTTCTTTATCTGGTGTCTTAGGGATATTCAATTTTCCTTTCTCCTTATTGATTCTTAAAAAAATACAATATCAATTAAAATAAAAAATTAAAAAATTAAAAAAATAAAAAAAGTTTATTTATTCTCTTCTTTCTCATGATGGAGCATTAATACTATGCCTAAGATTAACAGGGCAGAATCATCATCTAAATCAGGATTCATCTGTACTCCGTAGTGACCTCTCAATAGACTCTTCCATAATTTTTTGCTAATTTCTGCGACTTCCTTACCGTCTTTTATAATTTTGAATTTTAAAGTAAAAATGTTGCCTTTCATTTCAAAAACTCTATTTTCATTGGGATCCTCATACCAGTAGCTTGGCTTAATTGAGACTAATTTTCTTTTAAGTATCCCTAAATATTGACTATCATCCTTTTCGCCGCCTTTGTAAAATCTATATGAACTTCGCAAGGATATGATCTTCTCTCCGACGGTTAATAAGGGAACCTCATTAAGATCTCTAATTCGGTAAGTATTTCCAATTTTTATAAGCTTTCCTCTGAAAGTACCGATGGGCTCATTAGTATCAGCGTTAAAAATTTCACCTTTATCAGTTAAAGAGAGCATTTTTTCTTTAAGCATAAAATTTCGACATTTTAATAATTTTTCAGACATTGATTTTCACTATTTCTCATTATTTTATTTCGTTCCCCAGTTTTTAATTGGGGTATTAAAGTAGTCGAGTTTGTCTTTAAAAATTTATTGACAATTTAAAAGGAGGAGATAAAAATTGGTCTTCACATGATATATAAGTGATTTATTACATGAATAAATTAGGGATTAAAATCAAATATTAATCCCATCATTAATCATACAAGATAATCATGTCATTAGTGTTTACAACGGATGGATATTTTTGTGAAGGTCATATCGTTCAGAAGAAATGGCAATATCAAATGGAATTAGGAAAAGTGTTATTAAGTGAAGAAAATCTTTCCTTATTCAGGAGATCAAATATTTCTCTTACTGGAACTGGTGCTTCGGTTGATGATTATAAGGAAGGATTCAAAATACCTTTAGCTAACATAAAAAAGGTATATCCAACGAAATTCCAGAAAATTTTTTTGATTGTCGTTGAAACTAGGGATAACCACTTATTTTCCATTAGCATGGCTACCAACAAGAATAATGGAAGAGAAAGTGCGAATTACTTAAGCGAATTGATAAATTCAACGATTCTTAAATCAGTCAATCTACAAAATATTGTTCCAAAAGAAAATATATGTAATTTCTGTAAAGAAAAAATGGATCCCTTGGCCAATTTCTGCCGTCACTGTGGTAAAGAAAGAATTTAACTCTCTCTTTTTTTAACTCTTTTTTTTATAAAATCTTATACGTAATCTACTTCAAATGGGGTTTTGGGCAAAACCTCTGCACCTTTGCTCGTAACTAATGTTGGAGATTCTAACCTTAATCCACCAAGTCCAGGACGATTGAATACAACCGCAGCAATTTCGACCATATTTTCTTCAAAGACCATGTGACCCCAATCTTTGCCAGGTACGACTACTGGCCACGATTCATTCCCTATGATGCCAATTCCGTGTCCGAGTCCGAAAAATAAGTCATTCGCATAACCTTCTTTATCAGCTACCTTTCTAACCGCTTGATAACATTCATCAAATGTTGTGCCCGGGGTCATGTTATCAATAAGAGTATAACAAAGTTGTTCATATACATCATTAAAGGCTTTTAATTCAGGGGGACATTTGCCAAGTACATAATTATGGCTTAAATCACCAAGATAGCATCCTGTTTCACTGTGAAGATCAACTAACAACGATTCTCCCTCAAGTACTTTCTTATTTGTTGCTGGAGTGCAACCATTAAATGTGTAACTAGCTCTATAGCCAGAACCGATTTCTTGGCTACCTGTAAAGGTCCACTCGTAATTACTCCCTGCATCACGCATTGCTTTAGTTCCTATTCCCGCGATTTCATTTTCTGTAAATATTTTCCCCATCGGACGTTCAGATAATGCTTTTTTTACAACTCTTTGACCTATATCTGTTATTTTGCTCGCTTCCCTCAACATTGCGATTTCTTCTGGCTCTTTTATGAATTGAATGCGTTCTGTTTTATCATTAAAATCTACTAATTCGCATCCTGGAAATAATTTCTTAAGATGTTCAGCTTCTGTATAAGATAACATTTGTCCAGTAACACAGATATCTACTCCTAATTCCACTCCGATTCTTGGGGGTTTACCTTTTGGTTTAAAAGCCCCGCTTTTTTTTGCAGCACTTTGAACCTTTTTTTCCCAGTAAAAACCTTTCATTGGGCCCCAACCACTTACTTTTTTCAATGCTGCTTCTGCCTTAACACGTTCTACATCTAAAAGTACAGTAAATAACTCTGGTTCTCCTAGTTCTTCCTTGGGCAGAAAAATATAACTTTTCCAAGGTACAAAGCATCCTGAAAGATATGTTATAGATTTGACACGTGTTAGCAAACAAAAATCTAAATTTAAATCTTCCATTGCTGCTTGATATTTTTTAGCATGACCTTCCCAATCTATTTTGATTTCACTCATTTTCATTCAATTTTTTCAGTATACATTAGTATACTATATTATTGAATCATTAAAAAAAATAGCTTAGAGAAATATATCTGCAAATCAAGTAAATAAAAAAGATTATTTATAAAAATCGCCAGAACTTTCGTCGAGATTCCGAGATTCTGTTATAATTTTTGCCATCTCTTCATAACGCTGAACAACACTTTGAGTTAAAGTTGATTTTATTCTATCTAAGGAATGTTCAAAGTGTTGATATTCTATTTTATCAAGATCATACATCATTTCTCGAATTGCTTCCATTCCTGCTTCACGACATAGGTTTTCTAAATCAGCACCACTATATCCTTCGGTAACTTGAGCAAGATGTTTCAGTGAGACATTATCTGATAATGGCATGTTCTTTGTATGCACTTTTAGTATCTCTTCTCTTGATATCAGATCAGGAGCGGTGATGTAGAGCAATCTATCTAATCGACCTGGTCGTAATAATGCTGAATCAACCATATCTGGACGATTTGTACTTGCTATAACAACAACACCCTTTCGATTTTCAATGCCATCCATTTCAACTAGAATTTGATTCACAATAGAATCTCTGAGAGCTGTACCTTCACTAACTCCCCTAACTGAACTAATAGCATCAAGTTCATCAAAGTAAATGATTGAAGGTGCTGCTTGACGGGCTTTTCTAAAAATGTTTCTTACAAATTTCTCACTTTCTCCAACAAATTTAGAAAATACTTCAGGACCTTTAACTGTAATAAAATTGCTATTGGTTTCAGTAGCAATTGCTTTTGCTAAAAGAGTTTTTCCGCAACCTGGAGGTCCAAATAATAGAATTCCATTCATGGGACGTATACCTGCTTTTTCAAATAATTCCTTATGAAGTAAAGGCCATTCAACCGCTTCTTTTAATTCTTCTTTAATTTCATTCAAACCACCGACGTCATCCCATTTTATATTTGGAATTTCAATCATTACTTCTCTCAGTGCCGAAGGTTCAATTAAATTAATAGCTTGAGTAAAATCATCATCACTTATATTTAAATCTTGAATGATATCGGATGGGATGGGCTCATCTAAATTAATCTTGGGTAAAATTCTTCGCAATGCAAACATTGCAGCTTCTCTACTTACTGCCATTAAATCAGCCCCCGCAAATCCATGTGTTATCGCTGAATAATGATCTAAACTCACATTCTCTTCTAGAGGCATCCCTCTCGTATGAATTTGCAAGATTTCTTTCCTTTCTTTTACATTGGGTACACCAAATTCAATTTCTCGATCAAATCTGCCAGGACGTCTTAGGGCTTCATCAATGGCATTAATTCTGTTAGTAGCGCCGATACAAATGATCTCACCTCTTCCTTGTAGACCGTCCATCAATGAAAGTAATTGTGAAACTACGCGTCTCTCCACCTCTCCAGAAGTATCAACTCTTTTAGGAGCTATAGAATCAATCTCATCAATAAAAATAATTGATGGGGCATTTTGCTCGGCTTCTTCAAATATTTTTCTTAGCCTTCCTTCACTCGCACCATAAAACTTACTCATGATTTCTGGACCATTAATTGTAATAAAATGAGCATTTGATTCTTGGGATACAGCTTTAGCCATCAATGTTTTTCCTGTTCCTGATGGTCCATAAAACAAAACACCTTTAGGTGGATCAATATTTAATCGATGAAATAATTCTGGATGTTTTAAGGGTAATTCTACTATTTCTCTAATTCTTTGAATTTCATCATTTAATCCCCCTATATCATCATAAGTAACAACACCACCAGAAACGTTTAAAACAGCTACTCTTTTATTAACTTTTATTCGAGTGTCACGAGTAATTTTTACTACTTTATCTGAAGGAATGCTGTCTTCTACAATTAGCCGTAAAGTGCCTAAAACAGGCTTTCTCTTCTGATTTCGAAGCATTGGCATCATTTTCATGAATTCATTCATGGCATTATCAGGATCATTTGTTTGAAATACTTCTCCCAAAACTTCAATTATATCACCGATTACCACGGGTTTATCAATTAATTTTGCTTTGATCGCTTCTCCTTGCTTTTTCAGATCTAAATTTGCTTTTGTAGGTGTCAAGCTTATTTCTTCAGCAGCATATACTTTTGCTAATTTGATTGAAACATATTCCCCAATCGTTGCTCCCGCATTAAGCCGTTGGAGCCCATCTAATCTAATGATGGATTTACCTTTATCAATAACGCTCGAAACAACAATTCCAGTTGTTTTTTTCTTTCCACTAATTTCGATTATATTTCCAGTTGTTAATCCTAACACGTCGATTACATCAGGGTCAATATAACATAAAGAGCGTCCGCTCCGACTTTTTTCAAGTTCCTCTATTCTCACTTTAATATCTTTATGGCTGGCTGGATTTGAAGGCATGATAATTCTTATTAATTTTTAGTTTTTAATAATGAATAGTGTTATTTTTTATTCAAAAAGATAGATACAAATTCAGATTTATAAAATGATTGTTCCCTTATTTTCTTTACTCTTAATTTTAATATGTCTTGATATTATGACCCGTCAAGCAACGTCAACGTTTAACTTTTTTTTCAGAAAATCTATAAAATCCTTTGAAATTTCATCTTCAGAATTTATATCTCCCCTTTTTTTTTTTACATATATCTTCCGAAGATTTAATATTCTAGGTTTTAAATTTTGAAAATCCTGATCATTCAAAAAATTCCCAACGATTCTTCGTGTAATAATTTCTAGCTTTTCTTTGGATCCTTGTTTTGATTCCATTTTTTGGTTTGGTATCGTTCTCATATCTAAATCTTCCAATTTCATCTCAATCTGAGTAATTATAGAAAAAATTGTCTTGTGAACATTATTAATGCTAAAATCGCACGATACTAAGGGTTTGTCCCAATTATAGTTATTAAAAGTATCAAATTTTTCATTAATTCTATGAATTACTTCATTCGGTATTGGTGTTCCTCGTTCATTATTCCATTTTAGACAAATTTCAATTGGAGTTGAAATATATATGATAAAAAATGGTATGTGAAATTCTTCAGCAATTTCCTTTATATCATGTCTCATGCTTGTGTAGTAATTTAGATCATCACTTATCACAATATGCTCCTGTGATAATGCATCTCTAATCAATTTTAAGTTATTGGCTCTTACGAGGTGTTCAGTTTCATAATTAAAGGATTGAGAGGAAATTTCTTTTCTTATACTATCGGGATCAATGATTTTAACTTTAAAATCAGGTGCTGTGGATTTTAAAGCTTTTTTCATAAATATAGCAAAATTAGATTTTCCTGCCGCTGGTAAACCAGCTAATATTAGTAAAAATTGATGTTCAATCAACTATATCCTCAATTTCATTTGAACGTTTAATTAGCCCAAANNCGCTGGTAAACCAGCTAATATTAGTAAAAATTGATGTTCAATCAACTATATCCTCAATTTCATTTGAACGTTTAATTAGCCCAAATTTTTCTTTTCTTGAAAAAGTTTTAATCTCTAATTCCCGTCTCATTGCTTCTTTCCTTTCCGTGTATGTTTCAAAATACTTTAATTCTAATTTCTTCCCCTTACAAAATTTAGCTCCTCGCCCATTTCTATGCTCCTCTAATCTTCGCTTCAAATTATTTGTATAACCCGTATAAAATCTTTTCTTATTATTTTTTCCAATCGTTTCTAAAATATACACGTAGTAGAAAGTCATGTGTTCTTCCCTACATAAAATTACTCATCGTTCTATTTATTTTTTTTTGAAAAATACAAGAATTTTGCAAATTTCAATTTTTTCGATAAATAAAATTAACTAATTTTAAATTAAATTTATTAATGCTGACTTTTATAATTTAAGAGAAGGTATAAGGTAAAAGAAAGTATAGCAAAGTTGAGGTGAAGATAAAATTCCTCTTGGAATTTTCCTAATACGTTGGGATGAGCAGATCGGCGGCAAAATTTACTTGAAATATCCCGAGGATTTTGAAATCCCTAATAACGTTGTCCAACAAATACAAATCTCTCATAATTTTGTTGAAAGTTATATAACCATTGAAGAAAAGGATTGGAACTCAATTTCTTATTATAATGAGAATAAAAATATAATCATCGTATTAGTTTTAGACAAATATGATGATGCCTCGGATTATACTGTAATTCTCGATGAATTCAAAAAAGAGCTCGACTTGGATATAAAAGAAGAAAAACTAAAGAAACATCTTAAAGAAAAATATGATTTATCGTTAAAGGTCTTTAGAACCCGGGATGAGGTAATTGCTAAACTTAGTAATGAAGTAGCACAGCTAAAAACATTTGAATATGATTGGAGAAAAAGATTTGAAAAAATAGTTAAATCAGACCATCTGAAAGTTAAAAGTAAAATTCAATTTCTCTTAGCGGTAAACGAGGAGATGGTTTATTGTGATATCTGTAAAAATGTAGATACCAGTAAGAATTGGATAAATTCTGTTCTTGAAACCTTGATGAAAAATGAAATTATTGGATATAATCATCAAAAAGATTCATATTATTTACTGTTTTAAATAAATTATATCTCACTGTTAGGATTTAAGGTATTTAATAGTTGCAAATTCATTTTTTTTAGTTCTTCAGCAATATTAGCAATGAATTTTGAAAAGATAAAAAAGTTTTTTATTTATCAATATTTAGAATACTCGATTAACGATGAATCTGACTAATGAGGAACAAAAAGAAGTTATAAAGGTAATGGAATCGCAAATGTTAACACTCCTTCATGGAGAATATGTTAAAAAATTTGAGAAGGATTTTGCAAGGTATCATGGTGTTAAGCATGCTATAGGAATAAATACAGGTACTGCAGCTCTTCATATTGCTATAGCGGCATTAGATATAGGACCCGGAGATGAAATAATCGTCCCTCCTTTTACTTTTATAGCAACAGCGAGCTCTATCCTTCATAATAATGCAATTCCTATATTTGCTGATATAGATAATAAATCCTATACTCTGGATCCTAAATCCGTTAAAGAAAAAATAACGGATAAAACAAAAGCCATTATGCCAGTGCATTTAGCTGGAATCGCAGCAAATATGAATGAATTAAAAGAAATAGCAAATGATCATGGGATATTTATTATTGAAGATGCATGTCAGTCAATAGGTGCAAAATGTAATAATAAAATGGTAGGATCTATTGGTGAAATTGGGTGTTTTAGCTTTTATCCCTCGAAAAATATAACTACTGGTGAAGGAGGTATGATTATAACTAATAGCGACGAACTCGCAGAACAATGTAAGTTAATTCGACACCATGGTGAACCTTCTTGGTATGTATATAATAGACTAGGCTATAATTATCGCATGACTGAAATACAAGGAGCAATTGGGGGAGTACAACTGAAAAAAATGGATGATTTTATTAAAATAAGGAACGAAAATGCCCGTTATTTGACTGAAGGAATTCAAAATCTTGATGGAATTGATCCTCCATACGTTCCAAAATATTGTGACCCTGCTTTCAATTATTGGATTGGACGAATTCACCCCTCTATCATTAATATGAACAAGATGGAATTTTTAGATAAATTTCCTAGGAGTAAAGTTCTTTACCCAAAACCCCTTTATAAAACTAAATTATTTCAAGAAAAGATTGCGTATCCTAAAGGATGTCCATGGTCTTGTCCATATTACGGTAGAGATGTTAATTATAAGGATATTTCATTACCAATCGTAGAACAAGTTACTAATGAAATTTTTGCTCTTGATATACACCCAAAGATATCTAGAGAAACTCTCGATGAAAATATTGAAACAATAAAAAAACTCGCAAATAACTAGGAACTCCTTTTTTTCTCGTCATATTATTGTGATATCACCTAAATAATATTCTTGAAAATAAACCAATGTCGAATTTAATTATTTATGTCGACTATATTAAAAAAAGAAAGATTACTCCACTTATCTCAATCTTTTCATGGTTATAATATCCTGAAAATGTATGGAATCCTAAACGAATTGAATCTAAAAAGAGAAAATCGATATATTTTATGTAATTTTATTGATCAGAACAGTAGTAAATTTGAAACTGAAGGAGATATCTATGAGAAAAATAACGATTATAGTTTAAATCATCTGTTTATTTTTGCTGTCAATAAGGCAAAAAAACACGATTTAATACAAACTCTTGATGAAGAATACGCAAATAGTATTCGTGCAATTACTCAAAAAAGAGATATAAAATCGTTTTAACATCTAATATCGTATTGAGGAAAATAGTTAATAAGAATAAACTCTATTATCAATGTAGTAATTAATATGACTTGATCGATTATGACTGAACCAAATTACATCGTAAAAATCTGTTTACTTGGAGAAGCTAATGTTGGAAAAACATCCTTAGTTTATAGGTTTATCGAAAATAAGTTTAAAGATAACTATAAAAGCACGCTAGGAGTAAATCTACTAAAGAAAGATTTGAATTTAGAAGGATATGGTGAAATAGTAGCACAATTATGGGACCTTGGCGGTCAAGAATCCTTTAAAAGTCTCCGAAAATTATATTTAGAAGGGGCAAATGGTGCTTTACTAATATTTGATGTCACCCAAAGTAAAAGTTTTGAAAAATTAAGAGATTGGATACAGGATTTTAAATTAGCTAGAGAAGATGAACCCATCTTATTGATTGGCAATAAAAATGACTTAAAAGGTAAAGCCCAAATCTCAGATAAAGAAGCAATAGAGTTCGCTAAGGAATTTAACATTGAATTTATTTCTACATCAGCGAAAATTGGAACCAATGTGGAAGAAGCATTTAATAAGATGATAAAAACTATTTTGGATAAAATTATGAAAGCTTAGTCGTTATAAAAATCTTAAATGTACTTCTCTTTATTATTCTCCCCATAAATTATAGAGCACTTATAAAGCATTTATAAATGATCACATATTTACATTAAATTATATCTATTAATTACTAACTTTTTAAGATAATTTATGTAATAAGTAATAGAAATTCAAATCATATTAGAAATTGAGATTAACATGCCAGAAGAAGAAATTGAAGATATTGATGAGGAAGAGGAAGACGATGATGAAGATGATGAAGAAGAATTGGAAGCTGAAGAAGGTTTAGATTATAAAATTGAAAATGTTGTAGCTACAGTTGTAGTAGAAATTACAGAAAAGATTGATCTAAATCAAATTGCCCGAAAACATGCTGATGTAGAATATAATCCAGAACGATTTCCAGGTCTCGTAATGCGAATCGAAAAACCTCGCGCAACAATCCTCATCTTCTCCACGGGAAAAATGGTAGTAACTGGGTTAAGAAAAGCACGCGAAGCTCCAAGAGTTGTGGAAAAAGTTGTTAAAAATATTAGAAAGGCAGGAATTAAGGTATCAAATCCTGAAATTACTATTCAAAACATAGTTGCAAGTGGCGATTTGCATACGAACATTGACCTAAACATGGCTGCAATTGTAATGGAATTTGCAATGTATGAACCGGAAGTGTTTCCTGGGTTAATTTACCGCATGCCCGACCCGAAAACGGTATTCTTGATATTTTCAACGGGACGGATTGTATGTACAGGAGCAAAGAAAAAAGAAATTGTTAGAGATGCTGTAAGAAAATTAAATCAGCAAGTTCGAGAATTAGGAGTAGCTAAAAAGGAATTAAGTAATACTGACTACGAAGATATTACATTTATCTAATTTTTTCAAATTTTTTTATTAGAAATAGACTTCTGAATGAATTTATTTCGTAATAAGCAAATTTGCTTCTTAGAATCATTTAAAAGATAAAGAAAAGGTTTAATCCTTTTGAAATACGATCATGAATTCACAATAAGTATTACCTGATTGTAACCCGCAATCTACCTCTTGAGCAAAACAATGAATGTTTACCATGTGCTCTACGATACCAGCAAGCATTCCCGCTTCAAAAGCACAAAAACTACCCTCAGTTTTTATACCTTTGTTTAAAAGATCCTTAATTGAAGAATGACCTTTTAATTTGAGATGGATGATCTCATC
Organism: Promethearchaeota archaeon; assembly: GCA_019894815.1. Classification (GTDB taxonomy): domain Archaea; phylum Asgardarchaeota; class Lokiarchaeia; order Sigyniarchaeales; family SOKP01; genus SOKP01. The sequence continues at coordinate 6,497 of JAGXNU010000007.1, read as the reverse complement.
ACTACTTTCAATAATCTCCATATCACCCAAATTAAATTCATTGATAGTCTCTTTCAGACCATCAGGAATTTGGGATACCTCTTTCAATTGCCTCACTTTCAAGATTGTTCCGAGTTCATGTCCCAAGTAATAAAATATGGCTTCCAGTTGATGTCCTAATTCTATGGTTTCTAAGAAGTTTAGAATAACATATTACCTTGCTAGTAGGGCTCCAACTTTCATGTCTCCAATTTCTCTTCCATCTTTAAGGTGCTTTTTCATTTGGGCTAATATTTTAGATAGTAGTTTTCTATCCATTTTTTCCACTTCCATTTTTTTATAATTCTTATTATATTATAATCTTACTGATTCTTCTCTTCTATAATCTTACTGATGAGATAAATCCATAAAGTATGGCATCAATAATATCTTCTTCTTGGATGTTTAATGTTAGTCTTTTATCAGCGATTATTAGTGTTGGTAGGGATGTTATTTTGTATTGTTGAGTTAACATATAATTCTTGCTCACATCTATTTTATCGATAAATAATTTCTTTCCAAACATGGAAATATTTATTCTCTTCAACATATCTTCCACAGGTTTGCAAGGTGCACAATGTTCCGATGAAAATAGCAATATTTTAGGATATCCTTCCTTGAAAACTTCAGACATTTGTCATCCTTGCCAAACCAGTATGATTCAAATATTTTCTTATTGATCTTTAAACTTATTATATAAATTTGTAATGATGGCTTGAAATGCTTCATATACCCCATTCCCAGTTTTAGCAGATGTTCTATAATATCCAAGAAAGTTCCTGTTTTTGGCAAATTTTACTGCTTTTTCATCATTAAGATTTTCGGGGGATATCAAATCAATTTTATTCCCAAATAGTATAATGGGAATATCTCCACAATATTTTTTAATATCTTCATGCCATTCTTCTACATCATCAAAGCTTTTTTCTTCTCCAGGACCGTGCGAAAATACTATTATTGCTGCTTTACTACCCTTATAAAAGGTCGGTCGCATGAAACTGAATTGGGATTGACCCGCTATATCCCAGAAAAATAATTTCACTGCATTTCCATGAATTTTTTCATCATACTTGGAGAATTGAGCACCTAACGTCTTGATATATTCTTTCTGAAAGCTTCCTTTTGTATATTTTCGTATTAAAGATGTTTTCCCCGCCCCTCCGTTCCCGATTACCGTAATTTTGAACACAAAATCCTTTCTCACTTCTTTACCGTTCATAATATCACATTTCAATATAATTCCGCTTCTCTATTAAATTATCTTAAGCAATATTTTAAATATAAAATAATATAATGATTTTTTAATAATTATAATAAAATTAATTCCTATAAAGTTTTACAAATACTCAATATAAATTCTATATAAATTCATATGAGAGAGAGAATGAAAACTAATGGAAAATTTCTCAAGATTAGAAAACGTGATTAAACAATTAATAAAGAATGATTTATCTATTGCTTTTGCAGAATCATGCACTGGAGGATATGTATCAAACATGTTCACAAATATTTCAGGAGCTTCAAAAACATTTGAGCGCGGAATCGTTTGTTATAGTAATGAAGCGAAGATAACTCTTTTAAATGTAGATCCCAAAATTTTAGACGAATTTGGTGCTGTTTCAGACGTAGTTGCAAGGCAACTTGCCTTAAATTTACGGATTTTATCAAATGTCAATATAAGCGTAGGTATCACGGGTATAGCAGGTCCCACAGGTGGAACAAATGAAAAACCCGTTGGATTGGTTTATGTTTCATTCTCAACCGAAGAAGAAACAATTGTTAAACAATTTAACTTTCAGACTAATAGATTAGAATTTAAAGAAAAAGTTTTTGAGGAAATTTTAACATGGCTTGAAAATTTTCTTAATTTAGAATAAAATAAGAGTTATGAGACCAATTTGCCTTGGTTCATTATGATTTTTTTTGAGTCATCGCCATATTCGACTGTAATAGTTACTTTTGGTGTAGTCACGAAATCCCAATGCATTTGAGAAACACTGGTACCGGTCATCATTTTATTTCCACCAAAAGCAACATGAACACTACCATTTATTTTTTCATCAGTTAAAATGTACCCAATTGCTTTGTCTATTTTTGGATTACATCCAATACCCAATTCTGCAACATTATAGGTTCTTAGTTCTGGTACATTATTAGCTTTGTCAATTTCTTCACATTGCTTGAAACTTTCAACTAATATATCTAAATCATTATACGTCGTGACTTTATCCATTTGGAGTTTTCCTTCCTTAAAGACCAAGTTGACTCCTTTTATTATCTTATTAGTATATCTATCCTTGGTTAATGGACAAAATATTGTACCTTCACCCATAGTTTCAACTGGAGGGAAAAATACTTCACCTGCGGGTAAATTTCCTCCTAAATCTCCAACAGCAATTTGTTCATCAGATAATATTCCATCATCAAGGATTCTATTTCTACCCTCCACTGAAACCCAAAAATCAGTGCCTAAATCATCCTTTACATGTATTTTCTTTGCTCCATCAAAGAGTTTACCAATCTTAGTGGTAATTTCTTGTAATTCTTCAATAGGTACTGCTGTTCCATCAACAGTAAAACGTTCAAGCATCTCATACTCAATTCCATAGAATTCAGCAGCTTTTTTTGAAGGCCAACCCGCATATATCCATTTTTTTCCAGGGGCATACTCTTCTTTACCCCCATATAGTATATCTCTAATTGGAGCTTTTGTTTTTGCCTTTGCTTTAAGTTTTTCTCGAGGGATGTCAACATATATACCTGGATTTTCTAATGGTTCTATGACAATATATGCGTCTATATTTTCAATAAGTTTCACGTAATGATCATGTGGTGTTTCTAAAGTTTTCATGCTAATCTTAGGATCATGATATATTGATTGTTGATAATAGTCAGTTGTATATGAAATCTGAGGTAATCCCCCTTTCCTGTAAACTTCTAGTCCGATTTCTTCCAGTAATTCTTGAGCATAAGCACCTCCAGTAATATATATGCATTCACCTTCCTTTTTTATATTAATCGCATTAACAATATTTTTTGCACATAGTATAATTTTATTTTTAGGGATCATACATCAAAAAACGTATGATTATTTATTAAATTATTATCATATAAAACTCTTAGAGTATAATCCAAGAATTTATTAGATCAGATGGTTATTTTATGATTATCCCTACGTAATAAAATAATATTATTAATAAATAGGATATCTTTAAAATGGTGATAAGAGAAGCGGGATTACTCTTCAGAGGTTTCACACTTGTTAAAAAAAGTTATCACAAATCGACATTAGGCAAAATTGATTCTGATTTACGTAGCGGCTTATTAACAGCAATCTTGAACTTTGCTGAATCTGCCATATCTAAGGATTTTATTGAATACTTTCAAGGAAAAAAATACTTAATTGCTTTTAAGAAGAATATGATCATGGCAGATGATAGTTTTGAACCTGAACTTTTAATATCATATGCCATTATGGATATAGAGAAGCGAGTAGAAAAGTATACCCGAAAAATTGTCCAACCATTACTCACATTGGTTGGTCAAGAGTTTATCTCCAAAAATTCAGGAAAAAATTTATCAGAAATAACCCAATTCAAACCATTCAAATTACAGCTTGACCAGATATTCGGATCTGATACAAAGAACATCGATCAAAAATTTCAAGGAATATTATATTAAATTCTTTATTTAATGCTTTTTTTTAAGTACCACAATATAATAGGTAAAACAATAGTAGCATCAGAAATTACTGTTGAGTATTGAGCTTTTTCCGCTACTTTTCCCCAAGATTTTGCTTCTTGTAATGTTGCCCCACTCAATCCTCCTGGTTCTGGACGATCCATGGTAACTTGAATTGCATAATTTGCAGAATTTGGACAAAATTGAAGGGATTGTAATATAAAATTTTTAGGTACTCCTCCACCTATTATGCACACTCCTGCTTTTTTTGAATCCCAAGCGAGATTAACCATTTCTAACATGTCTTTAAAATGGTTGAGATTAAGTGTTTGATGATGAAAACCAAGTTGTAAGGCTAAACCAGAATCAGTAAATGCAGGACAAAATATCGGAACATTTTTTTCTGCACATATCTTTAAAATAGAATTAGAATTAGTAGGTAATTCTTCCCCTAAGAACTTCAAGAACTCACTCACTGGCATGGTGTCGTCTACTATCTTTAAATTTGATACAAAGTCTTCTATTCCTTCATAAACGTTATTGGGCAAGAATACATCATAAATCCGATTTATTTCTTCATTGTGTAATTTAACATCATTAATTTCGCTTAAATCTACACTACCTTGGAGATGATGATATCCCAATGTTTCTGCAATATCATGAGTTAAGCTTGCACCTGTTGTTACGAGGACATCAATAAAACCCGCCTCAATAAAATCATGAATTATTCCTTGAAATCCAGCAGGAATTAGTGCACCGGCAAGTCCGAAAAATTTGGTACAATCTTCATCATTTATCATTGCTTCATAAATTTCACATGCAATTGCTAAACGTTTAGCACTGAATCCCGTATTTGATAAATCTGCAATGAGAGAGGATATATTAGTGTCTTTGTTGATTTTAAATTGCTTAACTTCTTTTAAAATGTCTTTAATTTCTGGTTTTGGTGTCATGATCCTTCTCTAATATTAATTTGAAATAAAAGAAATAAACTCTATTAACAATTTAGCTGCTAGGTTGGATGTCATTTTATTGGGAGCATCCAAATTCGGTGAAACTTCTACTATATCACACCCAATTATTTTAAAGTTTTTAGCTAATAATCTCAATAATTGCCATAACTCACGATATGATAATCCTCCTGGTATGGCATAACCTGTGCCTGGAGCGATTGAAGGATCCAATACATCAATATCTATTGACACATAAAGAGATTTTATTCGAGAATTCTGAAAGAATGCCACAATATCCTTTGATAAATTTTTAAATCCAAGATCTGAAAATAAAAATGCATCAAAATGATTAATACCTTTTTCATTAGCGATTTTCATCTCAGGAATATCGATATCTCTAGTTCCTACTATCAACAAATTATTTTTATTGAATTGGTCTAAATCATAAATTCGGTGTGAAACTGTGGCATGGGAATACACGCCCTTATCCCACTTATCATATAAATCTAAATGTGCATCAAATATTAAAACGCCGATATTATCATCTGCTATAAATTCCTTGCTAATTGTTTTTACCACAGGGAACGTGCAGAAATGATCTCCTCCAATCATGACGGGGATGACATCTTTTTTCTGGTTATAGATAGCTATCAAGAAATCCTTAATTTCTCTAAGATTTCTTTCTATATTCGTAGGATCAATACTTACATCTCCTATATCTACAACTTTTAAACTTGGAATCTCAACACCCATTTCAGTAGTTAATGCTAAATCTTTAGTCACTTCTCGAATTTTTTGAGGTGCTGTAGAAGAATTGACATTATCTTTTGAACTTAAATAATCCCATGGGATTCCAAAAATTACAAATTCAGTATCTGAGGCTATTATATCCCCAAAATCATAAAATTTCATATCAATATCTCTCTAATGTTACATTTGGTCTAAAGTTTCTATGTCCAATATATTTAGTCCTATTTTTATTACGACTTGAACACATTTAATCAATAATAATCGGGCTTTCTCTAATTCTTTATTCTCAGAAATCACTTGGCAAGAAGAATAAAATGAATTAAAAGATTGGCATAGTGATAATAAATACTGAGGAATAATGTGAAGGTTATAGGAGTTCTCTGCAGAATTAATGATCTCTGGAAAATATGTGAGATTTTTCAATAGGAGTAATTCAGCTTGGTGTTTTAATAATTCACAGTTCACGTTTAGATCAATATCCCTTCCTGACTTTGAAATAATGGAATTAATGCGTGCATTACAATATAATATGTAAGGCCCAGTTTCTCCTTCAAAAGAAATGCTTTCTTTAGGATTAAAGGTAAATCCTTTAATTGCGCTGAATTTCAAGATATAAAATTTTAAAGCCGCCATTCCAATGATTTTTGCTCTATATTCCTTTTTTTCTTCAGATAAGCTTGGATATCTTTTATTTACCTCTTCAAAGGCTAATTTCTCTACTTTTGATATAATATCATCGGCATCAACAACTGTTCCCTCCCTACTTTTCATTTTACCCTCTGGTAAATCTATCATGCCATACGATAGGTGAAAATTATCTTCTTTAAAGCCCAATAAGTCAAGAATCGCAAAAAGCCATTTGAAATGTTGAATTTGTTCATCTCCAACGACGTAAATAGATTTATCATAATTGAAATCTTTCTTTTTAAGATAAGCAAGATAAATGTCTTGAGTTATATAAATTGAAGTGCCGTCACTCCTGATAAGTACTTTATCTTCAAGATTATACTTCTCTTTTAGTGGTGCGAATATAGCTCCATCTTCCGTTTTTTCAAATAATCCTTTTTTTAATCCTTCATTTATAATCTCTTTACC
>JAGXNU010000079.1:3304-8923 GCA_019894815.1 Promethearchaeota archaeon | reverse complement strand
GGTGGAATATCGCCCATGCCTCCTGCCGCTCTTTGAGCTTGTTCTGCAGCTTGCTGATATGCTCCGCTTTCAGCTTGTTGGGCATAAATTCTCTCCGAGAAACCATGCATTGATTTTTGTAGATTTTCTAAGCCAAGTTTAATTCTTTGAAGATCATCAGTTAGGATATCTTCTTCCAAGCTTTTAATGGCTGCTTCGATATCAGTTTTTTCATTTTCTTCGATCTTATCCTCGTTATCTTCCATTAATTTTCTCGTTTGGTATATCATGGAGTCTGCTTGATTCTTTGCTTCAATTAATTCTCTTATTTTTTTATCTTCTTCTTCAAAATTTTCTGCATTACGAACTTTCTCTTGGATTTCTTCTTCAGAGAGTCCCCTTGCTCCAGTGACTGTGATACCTGTTTCTTTTCCAGTTCCGAGATCTTTGGCAGTTACGTGAACAATGCCATCAGCATCAATCGTGAACTTGACTTCAATCTGAGGGATGCCTCGTTGTGCGGGAGGGATACCTGTTAGATGGAACATGCCAAGTGTAATATTATCCTTAGCCATGGCGCGTTCTCCTTGAAGGACATTAATTGTGACTGCAGGTTGATTATCAGCTGCCGTGCTAAATGTTTGTTTCTTTTCCGTTGGGATTGTAGTATTTCGCTCGATTAACTTGGTAAATACTCCACCGAGAGTTTCAACACCTAACGAGAGAGGAGTAATATCTAGTAAGAGAAGATCTTCTACATCTCCAGCTATAATACCTCCTTGAATTGAAGCACCAATAGCAACACATTCCATTGGATCTACTGAGTGTTCAGGTTCTCTATTAAAGAATTTCTTGAATCGGTCTTGTACTGAGGGCATCCTTGTTGGACCACCAACTAATATTACTTTTTCAACTTCAGAAGTTGGGATCTTAGCATCTCTTACTGCTCTGGTCATTATTGGATCTAGTCTTCTTAAAGTCGGTTCTATTAACTGTTCTAATTTTGCTCTTGTCAATTCTATTTCTAAATGAAGAGGAGTGCCTTCTTTTTGAGTAAGATAGGGAAGGTTAATTTGCGTTGAGACTGTTGTCGAGAGCTCGATTTTCGCTTTTTCTCCCGCATCTTTCAACCGAATCATTGCTTTATTATCACCTCGAACATTAATTCCTTCTTTTTTCTCGAAACCTGAGGCGAGCCATTCGATTATGGCATTATCCATATCAGTACCTCCCAATTGAGTATCTCCAGCAGTTGAAAGTACCTCCACTACACCCTCTCCATATTCCATGAGGGTAACATCGAAAGTTCCACCACCCAAGTCTAATACGACTATTTTAGATAGTTTATTCTTAGTATCTTTATCGAGACCATATGCTAAGCAAGCAGCGGTCGGTTCGTTAATCATCCGCACAACTTCGAGTCCTGCGATCTCTCCTGCGTTTTTTGTGGCTGTTCTTTGAGCGTCATTAAAATAAGCAGGAACCGTGATTACTGCTTTTTTCACTTCTTCGCCTAAATATGCCGAAGCATCATTTTTAATCTTCTTTAGGATCATTGCCGAAATTTCTTCAGGAGTGAACTCTTGCCACTCACTACCTACCTTTACTTTCGCTTTGTAAGACGTCCCCATTTTTCTCTTAATGGCATATACCGTTCCGTCAGGATTTGAGACTGCTTGGCGTCGTGCTGGTTCTCCAACTATTTTTCTTCCTTTTTCGTCAAACGCCACATATGAAGGAAAAGCTTTTCCACCTAATGTTCTACCTTCAGCAGCAGGAATGATTTCAGGTTGTCCTGTACCACTAAGAACTGCACACGCGCTATTTGATGTGCCTAAATCTATCCCAATGATTTTTTCCTTTTTTGTTGGCTTGTTTTCTTCACTCACTAAAATTTCACCATAATTGTAAGGTTAAGTTTATCAATGTTATATTTACATGAATTTTAACTATGAGAATATAATTAAACCCACTTTTTTAATTTTTCTTATAATGATCTATTAATCACAAAAAATGATTAAAATTTTATTTTATTATTATTTATATCAGTTATAGATACACTGTATGGTATAATTGAATTGACTTGAATTATTACTAATTGTGATTTGAAGGTTGAATATAACTTAAATTTATGATTTATAATTGACACTATCATGACGCCTAAAAAGAAAGAAGAAAAGGAACCAGTGGAAGAAAACTCACAAGATCCCGTGAAATCAGAACCTCAAGAAGAGATCAAGCTAATTGAGGGAAAAGAACCGTTTAAATTAGAATTCTTTTCAAAAGAAGACATACTATCAAAAGTTACATCCTTGGAAACGCAGGTTAAAGATTTAAAAAAAGCGAATGAAGAAAATTCCCAATGGAAAACTAAATACACGCGCTTGCAAGCGGAATTTGAAAACGCTGAGAAACGATGGATCAAAAATCGACAAAATTTAAGGATTGAATATACTGCTTCTGCAATTAAAAGTTTTCTACCTCTTTTTGATTCATTTAAGAAAGCTCTTGAGAATTCTGATGAAAATCATGATATCATTAAAGGTTTTTATGACCAGTTCATGAACGTCTTAAAATCTCATAAAGCAGTTCCAATGGACGTGAAAATCAATGATGTATTTGATTATAGTCATCACGAAGCCTTAAGTTCTATAGAAAGAGATGATGTTCCAAATAATACGATTATTGAAATCATCCAAGAGGGATGGAAATTAGACAAAAACGTGATTAGATACGCTAAAGTAATCGTGTCTCGTGAACTAAAACCTCCAGAACCAGAAAAGGAGGAAGAATCAGATCAGGAACCAGATCAGGAACCAGATCAAGAATCAGTTCCAGAAAAAGAAAATCAAGAACAATCCAAGGCGAATGAAAAGAGTGGGAAAAATAAGGATAACCCGATTGATTATATTTCCTAGTCCTACTTCTATTATCTTATTATATTTTGATTTTCATTTAATTGGGTTACTCTAAGTTTTTAATGTAGAATTTTAGTCCTTATAGATTTATATAAAACATTAAACTATATTGAAGTAATAATTACATTTTTGGCGAAAATGAATTGAATGAATTAAATCACAAAGTTTTAGTGACATTTAGCGATAATTATGGTCATGTTAGCGAAATTGCAGATAACATGTCAAGAAAATTAATAGATTTGGGTTTAACAGTTGATACAATAGATTTAGAACGTACGAAGCAGAAGCGATGGCCAACCATTAATGATTTTAATGGTGTCATATTAATTTCTGGACAGAATAAGATGTGGACATTTTGGAACAAGAAAGCTAAAAAATTTGTCACTTTTTATGTAAGCCCTTTCGAAGGAAAAAATAAAGTAATTGGGTTTTTCAGGAGTGATCCGTGGGCATATCAAGGTATCTCAGATCCGGTGAAGGCGAAAGAAAAATTTGGTAAAAATATATTAAAAAGTTTTAATTTCATTCCTGATTTTTATGACGATTTTGGACCTGTTCTTGATTTTTCCCGCAAATCAAAGTTAAAACACGATGACAGAAGTTCGTTAAAAGGTATTGCCAAAGAAATCGGTAAAAAAACTGGATTAGAGTTTGAATATAAGGGTTTTAATGATTTTCGTGATTGGAATCGGATTGAAGAAATTTGCGATGAATTTGCCGAAAAACTGCAAAAGGGAAATTCTTGTTCCTCTTGTGGGAATATTATTCAGAAGGGGATTGAATTTTGTACGAATTGCGGAAATAAAATGTAAAATAAAATGGTGAAATAAAATGTCTTTTGTAATCATTAGAGATAAACCATACAAGGTTAAAAAAGGGAAATTAACATTAAAAAATAAAGGAATTTCTAGTATTTCTGAAATAAAGGGCCTTGAAAATCTCCCAGCTTTAAAGGAATTGGATTTATCCAATAATCATATCTCAGAAATCTCTGGTCTTGATCACTTGGAAAACCTATATAATTTAAACCTTTCTAACAATGAGATTACTGAAATTAAAGGATTGAATAATCTCAGGAATTTGAGATATTTAAGGCTTGATTTTAACTCAATACAAGAGATTAAAGGACTGGAATCTCTTAAAAGTATAATGACTCTCTATCTAAATGGAAATAAAATCAATGAAATTAAAGGGTTGGATAGTTTAAGTAATCTAAATGCTTTATACCTCGCGGGTAATAACATTACTGAAGTTAAAGGAATTGAGACCCTTCATAATTTAAAAAGATTTGACATCGGAGTAGCTTCAAAGCTTCCAAAAGAGGAAGTAAAAAAATTAAAAAAGATAAATATTCGTACCAAAGACGAGAGATATTTCGGTAAACGTTTTGCAAAGCGGTTCATGTGGTATTGTATTGGAGTCACCATAGCGAGTTTCATAATTGCAGCATCTATTTGTGTTATCACCGAACGGCCTACTACTGACTTCTTGCCCATGTTTGGATTCTTTTTTATGATCTTGTTTATCTTTTCCCCACTCCTTTTAGCTTTAGGAGCTGCATATGGTGGTTGAAATTAAAAAACTAACTTTTTTTTCTTTACTTTTTACTTAAACCACTAAATAATTCAATAATCTTATTGGCATAAATGCTCATTAAGAGAATGTTTCCAATAAAAAACAATGCTGAAACAATCAAGAAAGTTTCAAGGTTTAATTCAAGGCAATATGAAGCAAAAAAACCTCCCATGGTAAGCATGACCACGTCCATTGAAGAATTTAAAAGACTATCTCTTCGATACCCAAACTTCACATTCTTATTAAAAAGATATGTATTTTCAACTATTTCCCAAATAACTCCACATAGAAAAACGGTAACAATACAAATTTCAATAACAAATTCACCAAGAATAACCAAATAGAATGCGTCTAAAATTATAAAGGCGAAATACCCTCCTAAAAGATGTCCAAAACTAAAAAAATCGATTGCAGCTTTACTTATACCTTCTTTATTTTTCGCAAGAATCTTATTCATGATCTTATTCATATATTCACCACGATCTAAGATGAGCTTATCGTTTTTTTTAAGGGCTTTTGGTTACACTCATAATTCTTTTTCGTCTTTACATTGGAGTAAATCCCAATTAATATAACTATAGGTGAGATTGCAATGGCGATACTACGATGTAATTCTATCATATCAAATCTATTGAAATATCAATTGGGATTTCTAAGAATTATATTATCTGTGGTTTTATATAAATCCTCTCTTATATCTTATCAGTTAAGTCTTTTTTTTCTATTAGGGTTACTTTTTCTAAATGTTACTGCTTATAATGTACTATATAATGATTAATCTATAAGAACAAAGAATATTAGGGATATAGTATTATGAAATACATCAATTAATTTGGTGATTTAAAGAGTGTCAGATGAGCCAGAACTTCCCATGATTCCCGATATTGGAGACATCCTCGATAGAAAAAAAAGCTTGGTCGAAGAAATTACAACTGTAATTAAATGTAGAAGTTGTAATGTAAAATATACACGCTTATTCAAACCAGGAGATTTTACATTTAAAAAACTTACAGATGAGAAATGTAAAGAATGCAGCAAGGATAACGTGTTAATAATTGAAGAAATTTACACCCAGTGGATTAATCCAAAAAAGAAAAAATGATTCTCTGATATAAAAACACTGTTTTTATTACTTATTACTCTATTC
>JAGXNU010000079.1:300-3206 GCA_019894815.1 Promethearchaeota archaeon | reverse complement strand
TATTATTACTTATTACTCTATTCCAAGTAATTTTATTATTAAATTTGCCATTGAATATGGATCCATGCTTTTATCCATGACTAATCTAATGTATTCATCAATCTGTGGATTGGAATGAATTAAGCCTTCAACCTTTCTTGTTAATTTATGCTTAAGTATTTGGAGAGTTTCATTCTTGATCCTATTAAGGCGGTAGTTTTCAATTACCCCAGTTTCTTTCAAGAAAGCTTTATGTTCGTTAATAATTTCAAGTAAATTGTCGAAATTTTCTCCAGTTTTTGAATTTAATTTTACTATTTTAGGAGTCCATTTATGAACTATAGCATGGTCCTGGTTAAGATTTTCATAATCGTACTTGAAACTCATGGATAATTCCAGCATTTGCGTGATATCTGATACTTTTCTATCTGCTCCAGGTAGATCCATCTTATTAACAACAAATATATCCGTAATTTCCATTATACCTGCTTTAATGGCTTGGATATCATCCCCCATTCCGGGAACTAATAAAACAAGAACGCTTTGAGCGGGGCGAAAAATATCTACTTCTGATTGTCCCACTCCAACAGTTTCAATAATTACTATATCGCATCCGTAAACGTCTAAAATTTTAATGGCATCTTCCGTTGCCCTTGCTAATCCACCTAATTGACCCCGATTCGCCATGCTTCTTATGAAGACGTTATCGGTTGTGAAATGTTTCTTCATGCGAATGCGATCACCTAATAATGCACCCCCTGTTAATGGGGAAGTTGGATCTACGCAAATAATGCCAACTTTCTTCCCCTCTTTGACAAAAATATTAGTCAAGGTTGAAATTAAAGTGGATTTCCCACTTCCAGGCGCTCCAGTAATCCCTAATATATATGCTTTACCAGTGTGTTTGTAGATCGAATTTATGATTTCCTCAGCAGCACCAATGTCATTTTCTGCTATTGTTATAAGACGAGCTGCTGCTCGTGTGTCTCCCTTCAAAAGACGATCTATTAAAGCTTCGAATCCCATTCTCTCTTTATCTCTTCAGATTAGTTTTTACGAATTCAACGATCTCTTTTAGTTCAGTCCCAGGACCTTGGAATCCTTTTAAACCATGTTTTTCTAAAAATGGTTTGTCTTCGTCAGGAATGATCCCCCCAACGGCTACCAAAACATCATCAATATCTTTTTCTTTTAATTTCTCCATTATCATGGGACATAAAGCATTATGGGCCCCACTAAGAATGCTAAGTATCACTGCATCGGGATCTTCTTGGATAACTGTATTCACTACATCATCAGGAGTTTGATGGATTCCTGTATAAATAACCTCCATCCCTGCATCTCGAAGAGCTCTAGCTATTACTTTAGCGCCCCTATCATGGCCATCAAGACCCGGTTTACAGACTAACACTTTAATCCTTCTATTTTCAGACATTTTATTTCCTCTTTTTAAAAAATTTAAAAAATTGAATCTTCATCATACGTACCAAATACTTCCTTCAAAGTTGATATAATCTCTCCTATAGAAGCATATTCTCTTACAGTATCCATGATATATGGCATTAAATTTTCTGAACCTTGAGCAGCAATTTTAAGTTTCTCTAATTTTGCTTTTACCATTTCATTATCCCTATTTTTCCTAATTTTATTTAAGAGATCGATTTGAACTTTGGAAACTTGGTCATCGATCTTTAATAATGGAGTAGAACAAGCTTCTCGTAATTGGAAATCATTAACTCCAACAACAATTCTCTCATTTTTTTCGATTTCTTGCTGATATTTGTATGATGCGTTAGCAATTTCCTTTTGAAAGAAGTTAGCTTTTATAGCAGGAATGACTCCTCCGAGTTCTTCTATTTTGAAAAAATAAGCTTCTGCTTCTTCTTCCATTCTATTAGTGAGTGATTCAACGTAATAGGAACCAGCAAGTGGATCTACTGTATCAGCAACTCCAGATTCATTTGCAATGATTTGTTGTGTTCTTAAAGCTATTTTTACCGCCTTTTCTGTCGGTAAACATAATGCCTCATCGAAAGAATTAGTGTGAAGTGATTGAGTTCCTCCTAATACTGCAGCTAATCCTTGTAAAGTTACTCTGACAATATTATTTTCAGGTTCTTGCGCTGTTAGAGAAACACCGGCAGTCTGGGTGTGAAATCTTAATCGCAAGGATTCTGGTTTTTTAGCGCCATATTTATTTTTCATCCTTTTAGCCCAAATTCTTCTTGCAGCTCGATATTTGCATAATTCTTCAAAGAAATTATTATGAGCATTAAAGAAAAATGATAACCGTGGTGCAAAATCATCAACATTCAAGCCTCTTTCCATTGCTGCCTCAACATAAGCAAAACCGTCAGCAAGAGTGAAAGCTAGCTCTTGAACTGCTGTAGAACCCGCCTCTCTAATGTGATATCCACTTATGGAAACTGTATACCATTGGGGCACGTGCTGTGTACAATATTCTATGGTGTCTATAATTAAACGCATTGATTCTTCAGGAGGAAATATCCAAGATTTTTGGGCTATATATTCTTTCAATATATCATTTTGTATGGTTCCTCTTAATAAGTCAGGAGAATGACCTTGTTTTTCTGCCGTAACGATATACATCGCAAGTAAAATTGCTGCTGGCGCATTAATAGTCATTGATGTTGATATTTTTGATAAATCTATAGAGTCGAATAAAGTCTCCATGTCTTTTAGAGTGTCTATGCTTACCCCTTCTTTACCTACTTCCCCTAGAGCATATTCATTATCTGCTTCATAACCATAAATAGTGTGCAAGCTAAATGCAACACTCAAACCAGTTTGTCCATGTTCCAATAGAAATTTATATCGCTCGTTTGTTTGCGCTGCGGTACCAAACCCAGCAAATTGTCGCATCGTCCATAATCTTCCCCTATACATGTTGCTATATGCCCCACGCG
>JAGXNU010000079.1:0-290 GCA_019894815.1 Promethearchaeota archaeon | reverse complement strand
AATTTAATATTATAACTCAAAATAATTGAGCTATCCTATTTCTTGTTAGGGTTGGAAAGTTATTAATCTTTTTCCATTGGTGAACCTTCATATCTAAGGATCTTGAATTTTCAATTATTTTATAAATATAATCTGTCTTTAAATAGTACGGGTGATTATATGGGAAAAGTTGAAGTTGATGAACGCGGTCGTTTAACATTACCTTCGAAAATAAGAGAGAAGTTACTAATACAACCGGGGGATAAATTAACTATCAAGATTAATTCAGATAATTCGATTCATATCAAGAA
>JAGXNU010000078.1 GCA_019894815.1 Promethearchaeota archaeon | reverse complement strand
CAATATGATTGGCAAGTCAGTTTTAATTCTAATTGACAATATTTAAAACATCAAGTAACTTTATATTTTAATGCAATAATCACGTTTTAATGTAATTAATGGATTTATAAAAGGAGCTTAGCTTTTGACTATTTTAACTTCAAGCGAAGATGTAGACGCTGATCCTCCTAATCAGAGCCTTCTGAAATCTTCTCAAGATAATGACTTTCAATCTTTATATGATTTCTTAGAGAACTTCCAAAAAGGAGATGATCAAGTCATAATATCCATTATTTTGCCGATGTTTAATGAAGAAATGACAATTAAAAATGTTATAGAAAGTCTACCTAATCAAAAATTTATTGAAGTAATTGTTGTTAACGATAAATCCACAGATGGTAGTTTAAAAGAAATTGAGAACATAAAAAAGAATTTAAATTTAAAAGTAGTAAACCATAAACTCAATAAAGGTTATGGGTCTGCTATATTGACAGGCATTAAAAATGCTAAAGGCGATGTTATAGTAACAATGGATAGCGATGGTCAACATGATCCAAAAGATTTGCTTACATTGGTGCGACCCATATTTACTAAAGAAGCAGATTATACTATAGGCTCAAGATATTTAGGAACATTCTTCTACCAATTACCTGTATCAACAAGACTCGGCGAACTATTTGTCGAAAAACTAATACAAATATTTTTTGGCAAGAAAATTATGAACAATCAAAATGGTTTTAGAGCTTTCAATAGGCAAATTCTTAAAATATTTGATAACGTGAGATATGATGGGTATGCTTTTTGTACCGAACAAATTCTAAGAGCATCTATTGAGGGGTACAAGATAAAAGAATGCCCCATTAAGCTTTACGATAGAAAACATGGTTCATCTCATGTAGTGCTCTCAAAATTAGCGATAAATATGTTTTCACTATTTTTTACGTATTTAGTAAAAAAAATCAAACTCACTGTAATCAGGAAAGACCGATATGGTATGTTGAAAATCTATGAAAAAGAATTGAAAAAGAGTCCTGAATTAAAAGATCTTCGAATTAATAGAGAGCTAATTTATATTAATTCAAATTTTTTTGTCGAAAAAAGATTTACTTAAACCCATACTATTATCTTATATGTTTTTTTCCGTAATGAATTAATTTTATTAAATTTGAGCTATTTATACTATAAAGATAATTAAATTAGTTTTTATCTTAGAATGAGTACTATCGGGGTTTCAGTTTGAAAATATTGTCTCGGAGAAATACTGGTGATCTTAATTTAGGAAAAAGTAATATCAAAACCTTTCAAAATAGTCTTGGTTTTAAAGAATTATATAATTATATAGATAAATTCGATAAATCAAAAAACTCCGTCCTAATTTCAATCATATTACCCGTGTATAACGAAGAAAATACTATTGGGTCTATTTTACAAGATCTCCCCCACCATCCTTCTATTGAAATTATTGTTATTGATGATCATTCAACAGACGCAAGTTTACAAGAAATCGAGAAAGGGAGAAAAGATCGAGGAATTAGAGTTTTGCGTCATAAATCTAATAGGGGTTATGGAGCTACTATTATGACTGGTTTTAAATATGCTACGGGTCAAATCATAGTGACTATGGACAGTGATGGACAGCATAACCCCGATGATCTATATTATTTGATTAAACCTATTCTTGATGGAAAATTTGATTTTACGATAGGATCCAGGTACTTAGGAACTTATCATTATAAACTCCCCCTCTCTACAAGGTTTGGGGAGGTGCTAACCGAAAAATTACTCCGATTATTTTTTGGTGTAAATATATTAAATAACCAAAATGGATTTCGTGGTTATAAGAGAGATTTAATTCATATTTTTGATGACATGCGATATTTGGGATATGCATTCTGTACCGAGCAAATTCTAATTGCTACTTCACTTGGATATAAAATTAAAGAATGTCCTATAAAAGTCTATGATAGAGAGTATGGGTCATCTAAAATAGTTTTGTGGAAATTAGCTTTAGATATTTTTTCAAGTTTCTTCATATATGGCTTTAAAAACATAAAATGGATATTCACTCATAAAAATGAAATAAAACAATCTTTTTATCTAACCAAATAGGAGAAAACCATAATCTTTTTGAAATTGTTTCTACATAATAATCCTATGAAAAAAATAATCACGTGTATTGGAATTCGACCGGATATTATCCGACTGTCTCAAATAATTAAGAAGTTGGATAACAATTTTGAAAACTTAATCGTGGACAGTGGTCAACATTATGATTACAATTTAAATAAAATATTTTACGACCAACTAGGCGTTAGACTTCCTGATTATAATTTAAACATAAAAAGTGGAACACATGCCTCTCAAGTAGCACGTTTAATGATTGAGTTTGAAAAAGTCTTGATGAAAGAATTACCCGAATTCGTGATTGTATTAGGTGATAATAATAGCAGTTTAGGGTTTGCTTTAGCAACAGCTAAAATGAATATTCCTCTCGTGCACATTGAATCTGGAATGCGTAGTAAAAATTGGTTCATGCCCGAAGAAAAAAATAGAAAAATTATTGATCATCTTGCTGATATGAACATATGTTATTTACCGGAGCATAAAAATAATCTCCTAAGGGAAGGATTAAATCCTAGACGATCCTGGGTAGTAGGTAACCCTATTATTGAAGTGGTTCAATCAGTCAAACTCTCTTTTTCACAGGAAAAGCCTTTCTACTTAGTTACATGTCATCGAGCAGAAAATATTGAATTAAAGCAAAATCTTGAAATTATATTGCAATTCCTTGGAAAGCTTTACTCTCATTATAACACGGAAATTAAATTCATCCTAATGCCAAAAACTAAAATTATGATGGAAAAATATGAACTAAAATTCCCAGAAGGTATCAATCCAATCCCTCCTCAAGGTTTTATTGAATTTCTAGGGATGGAAAAAGAAGCAGATCTAGTTTTAACAGATAGTGGGACTGTTGTGGAAGAATGTGCCATATTAGGTACTCCTTGTTTAACCATCCGTGAAAGTACGGAACGTGTTGATTTGATTGAGTTAGGTGTAAACACTTTAACAGGGCTAGATGTCGATCAAATGCTTGAATCTGCCACATTAGCATTATCGAGAGATATTGAACCCGTGCTTCATTATGGCAAGAATATCGCAGACAAAATTTGTAATATATTGATCGGAAACTCTCTAAATTTTCATAAAAAAGCCGATAGATAATTAGATATAGGATTATTATTAATATTAAGATAGTTCGTATTCTTTTAACCTTAGAATAGCAGTTTTCATATCCGTCCTTTGTACAAGATTCTCAATTAAGTGATGTTTAGTGCTCAATGATCGATCGACACTCTGATCTGGAATGTTTATCCTATTAATCTGTAAATCTTTATTGAAAACGTCATTGAAAATATGCATCAATTCGAATTTATTAACCGTAGGATTTTGAATGAAATGCTGAATTGGAGATTCTTGAATTAATTCATCAAATTTGTTAAGAATGATAATTTTCTCACAAAGTTGAGCAAATTGAAGAGTGGTGACTCCATTCCAACTATGATGTTCATAACCCCCTATTGTATTACCTGGTTTTTGACTTAAAAACCATTCATATAAGAAAGATTTCTGTTCTTTTGGTTCTGGACCGATAATAGAACAGCGGATTAATAAGGCAGAACCATCAAAAACTTCCCCAAGACTTTTTGATTTACCATATACATCCAATGGATCGTGAGGATCATCTTCAATGTAATTTCCTTTCTTTCCCGAATAAACACAATCCGTGGCAATTTGTAAAACTTTTATTTTATTTTTTTTAACATATTCAGCTAATTCCCAAGGGAACTTGGCATTTATGGCTATTCCCCTTTTTACTCCTGCAGGATCATCATCTTTAGAGAACGGTTTAGTAATTCCGATGCAATTAATGATATAATCTATTTTTAAATCAAGAAACTGTGATGTTTCGAGTTGGGAAATATTATTTGCATCAAATAAGAAGACTTTATCCCGTTTATATTTTGGATTTCTTACAGTCCCATATGTATTTAAATCAGGATTTTTTGATAAATAATCAAATACCATGGAACCTAACATCCCACTCACACCAAGAACTAAGATATTCTTCATTTTTTTCCCTCCTACCGATTTTCAACATCCCATATATCTTGTCCCCAATAATCAACTGGAAACCGATAATCATCGCCTTTACTTTCCTCTAAAGAAGCTGTTGAAAAGAAAAGAATTCTAGTATTTTCTTCCAAAGGTCTAAAACCGTTTGCAAATTTGGGAGGAATAAATAAAACTTGCGGTTTTTTATCTGAAAGCACGTAACGATGAACTTTTTCTTCTTTTGAAGGATGTTCTACATTATCCAATTTAACTGCAGCCACTATAGCTGAACCTTCTGCGATATAAACATATTTTGCTTCTCTCAAGTGCCCATGAAAAGCTCTAATAGTAGTTGTTGAAAAGTTTTTTACTTGATAAAAACGCTTCACCCCATAAAAATTGTAATCATTAACGAATGATAACGATCCCCTGTCATCGACTGCTATTCCTCCATTTATTAACTCGATATCTCGTGCTCCAATGGTTTTTGATATTTTTACTCGTTCTGCTAATTTTAAATTTGAATAAATTCCTTTATGAAAATCAAAAATAGTGGGAGAATCTTTTATCTCTTTCACGGCATCAGCAATAGAATATTTAAATTCGAAACCAGTATTAATAATTTTAGAATTATCTACCATGTAGCTTCTATTATCAACTATATTAGTGTCAATTTTAATTTCACACCCAGTTAAGTCTTTCACAATTTCGCTGAGTTTTATTAAACTTAAGTTCTCTCCTCTAACATTATAAATTCCTTTTAAATCATTCTTGATGACATGAACGATTGCTCTTGAAATATCTCTTATATGAACAAATGGGCGTTCTTGTTGACCCCCAAAAACTGTAATTTCATTAAATTTTACCGCTCGAGCTACGAAAGTATTTACAACTAAATCATATCGCATTCTTGGGGATAATCCAAAAGCAGTCCCTAATCGCAAGATACAGCTACCATCACCATTAAGTTCTCTTACAATGCGTTCTTGAGTATATTTAGTTTGACCGTAGAAATCAATCGGAAATCCCTCATTTTCTTCTTTGACAATTTTATTAGGTTCACTTCCATAAATGCTGCATGTACTAACGTGGATAATTTTTTTTCCGTGTTTCTTGCAAGCTTCTGCCACATTTCTTGTACCAATGCAATTAATATCTATTGCAAGATTAGTGTCTGTTAAACAAGCAGGATCTCCAACAATTGCTGCTAAATTCACAATTACATCAAATTGGGAAATATTTTTATCTAAATCTTCTTTATTTCTTGTGTCTCCATCAATATAAGGGTTCGTAGGTATTAGATCACTATATAAATGGTTATCCAGAATATCTACATGCCAACCTTCGTTAGTAATTATTTCATGAAGCACACTTCCTATATACCCTAGTCCTCCAATAACTAGCACTTTTTTTGTCATCATAAATCATCAAAAATATAGTTTTGGTTATCTTCTAAGAATTACAATTATAATTATTAATATGCAATAATTATTTTTAGGTAAAAAAGTTATATCTTCGAATTGGATATGAACTTTTAAATAAATTGGGTCTTTTTATTAATCAAATACGAACCACCTAATAATTTGACATGATTTTAGCTTGATTAATTTAATAGGGAATAGTTAATTCAATGAATCTCACATTTTGAACATGTATTAATAGTGAAAAGAGAATATTTCAATGAACATACTCGTACTTCAAGAAACAGATTGGTTAACAAGAGGGCCTCACACCCAACATCATATTTTTGAAACATTATCTCTAAACTCATCTATTAAAATACAAGTGCTCGATTATGATATGGATAATATCATGCGTTCAAACTCCAGATTTATCAAGAAACAGGTATACATGAATATTCATCGGGCTGTCCAAGATTCACACGTGGAGATTATTCGGACATCTCATTTAAAAGTACCATATCTGCGGAGATTTTCATCATTAATTACAAACTTCTTTCAAATTTTCAAAATCATTAGAAATAATAAACCCGATTTCATTGTTGGTTTTTCCATAACCAATGGAATTATTGGGTTGATATTTTCAAAAATATTTAAAATTCCTTTCATTTTCTTCTATATTGATATCTTGCACCAATTGATCCCGCTATCATATGCTCAAGGACTAGCAAGAACAACGTGTCAAATTCTTTTGAAAAATGCTAATCAAGTCTTGGTTCACACAAAATTTCAACAGAGCTATGTTATTAATGAAGGATCCAAACCTGAAAGAGTAATAGTTCTACCAGATGGTATTACATTAAAAAATACGGAAGTAGACATGCATAAATTTGAGGATTTGAAAACTAAATTCTCCATTAATAAGGATGATTTTATAATCTTCTTCATGGGATATCTCTATGATTTTGCGGGATTACAAGAAATCATCGATTATTATAATAACGATGTTAGGTCTGGAAAGATTAAATTAAAATTTGTAATTTTAGGAGACGGAGGGATATACAATTCTCTCAATAATTATATAAAAAAGATTGGAGCAAATTGGGTCATTCTAGCAGGGCGAGTACCATTCTTCGAAATAACCGAATATATTCAGTTAGCAGATTTATGCTTACTAAGTTTTAGAATAAATGATATCACCAAGGAAATCGTTCCTATTAAAATATTCGAATACATGGCAATGAAAAAACCGGTTCTATCTAACAGCTTACCTTCTGTTGTTTTAGAACTAAAAAACAATAGTGATGTCATATTCTCAAAAAATTTAGATGATTTGATTAAAAAAATAGGAGATTTAATAGGTAAAAAACATGAACTTAAGCAAATAGGTCAACAAGGTTATGAATTTGTGAAAAAAAATTATGCTTGGCCAATTTTAATAAATCGATTTAAGAAAATTATTATAGATGTTATGAAAAGAGCATAAACTCTATTTTAGCTTTAACGTGATGAGGAAAATGATAAAAGTTGCAATGCTAACACCGTTTTTTACGGGTCAATTAGGAGGACCATATAATGTCATCATGGATCTCGTGCCCTACTTAGAAAACTTTGGAGTATCATCTAAAGTATTCACTACTTCCTCGATTAAAAAGTATGGAAGGAAATATACAGAGTTTTATGAGAAAAAGTTTTCACATTTTGAAATTTTCAGGTTTCATTCGTTCATTAGATTCAAAGAATATAGAATCTCATTAGAAATGCTTCCATACATGGTAAAACATGAAAAAGATATAGATATAATCCATTCTCATGCATTAAGAAGCTTTCCAGAAGATTTAGGAGTCATCATTTCTCTAACAAAAAAAAAACCCTTCATAATATCCCCTCATGGTGGAATCTCTATAAACTGGGATTACAGGGATAAGATCCCAAAAATGGTCTCTGATAAAACCTTAGGATACCTCAGGAAATTCATAACCCCTCATTATATTGCAGTAACTAAAATGGAGATTCCTTTAATAAAAAATCTGGGTGTTGATGACGATCACGTGCATTTCATACCTCATGGTGTGAATATTGATATCTTTAAACCAGTAGATTCAAGTAATTTGAAAAAATCCCTTGGAATAGAGGGTTCAAGAATAATTCTATACGTGGGTCGGATTGCTAAAGGAAAAGGAGTTGATAAGTTAGTAAGAGTCCTTGCAGATTTAAGAAGAGAAAAAATGGATGTAAAATTAGTTATTGTAGGAAACGATGCGGGATATCTACCAATAGTTAAATCACTCATCAATAATCTAAACTTAAATGAACATGTCGTGTTAATTGGATTTGTAAATAAAATAAATCTTGCAAAATATTACTCAATGGCAGATTTAGTCGTCTATCCTTCAAGACAAGAAATTTTTGGATTAGTGTTAGTAGAAGCCATGGCTTGTGGAAAACCTGTTATAGGATCGGACATAATGGGACCGAGTGAAATTATAATAAATGGGAAAACAGGTTATACTTCAGACTTTAGAAACCTCAAAAAACTATCTGAAATGATACTCCATCTTTTAGAGGATAATAAGAAAATGACGCAAATGGGTAAAAACGGCCTTGATAGAGTAAAGGAAAACTACACGTGGAAAAAGGCAGCAGAATCTCATTTTAACCTCTATAAAAAGGTATTATATACACACTAACCATAAAAATTAATAGAAATCTAATATTTTACCTTGTTGTAATATGAAAAACCAGATCATTAGCATTCTATGGAACATATTTAATAAAATCCCTAATTTGAAAGAACGCTTATTTAGGTTCTATGCTTGGAAAATCTTCGAGAAAGTTCCAAAACTTAAGGATTTAATATATAAAACTTATGATAGATTCTGGTTCTTAGAACTTTTAATAGATATTGATCAATTTAACCCTTTAGACGTCCAAACAAACAATTATGAGCTTGATTTGGGGCGAATAAACTTTGTAGTTAACATTTATCAAGCAAATGATATATCTAAATTACCAAATGAGTGGGATCTTATTCCAAATATAACCCGAATTGAAGATACAAGTGAATTTCAATTAGTTAAAAAACATTTCACTGATAATGTGGATTGGAAGGAGATTAATGAATATGAGTATTTTAGAAATATTTTATCCAATAACCAGAAGATTCTAAATTGTTCAAATGAACAAGATTTTACTATATATTTAAAATCATTGGATGATTTACATCAAAAATTAATAAAAGATGGATCAACATCATTAAATTATGTTTTTAAATTTGGTGTTGGAAGAATTGGAGAGTTCATGCTACTTGATGACATTTTTCAAATTTCTATTTTTAAAATAATAGGCATGAATAAAATACCTATAGATGTAGTTCTTAGACACCCTTTATGGATTAAATTTAGTAGTGAATTTTTAAAATTTCAATCAGTACACGGA
>JAGXNU010000077.1 GCA_019894815.1 Promethearchaeota archaeon | reverse complement strand
AGATAAAAGTCAAAGCTAAAAATGGTGCAGTATAACGCATGAATGGAATTCTTCTTCCCTTTTTAGCACGAGATTTGTCTGAGAGAAAACCGAATATAGGATCATTAAATGCATTAACTAAGACATAAACAATTTGAATCATATAAATTACATTAGCATTTTTTACTAACCCAAGATAGTCTATATAGAATATTGGAAGAAGAGCGGCATATATTCCATTAATAAGCTGTCCGCCGAAACTGGCCATGGCCCAGTTCACTCGTTGTTTTGTTGAGAACTTAGCTGGTTGTTTTATATTTTCCATATTATTTCATTTTTTTATTTTTTGTAATAGAATTTTAATTAAAATAGAATTATACCTTGAACATTTTAAATCTATTCCTTTTTTTCAACAAAATAATATACCAGCATTTAAACTTAAATTCATGAAAATCATATTATTAATAGATTATTATAAACTCTAGACTAAATAGAAATAGCCAAATATAATGAAGAATAACCATAAAGCATTAATAATCACGTTGAATTTGTTGGTATTTTTTATACTAGCTTTTCCAAATGTTAGTGGAAATACTACTCTTGGAGACTCGACGTTTCCATCCGAAGATGGAGAATATTATATCTGGCGTTGTGTAAATTCAACGGGAGATAATCATAATATTGGAGATCTAACTAAATTTATTATTGAATCCATTTATAATGAAACTTTTGAGGGGACACCATCTTTAATTGTAAATTATTCCATTGAAGCGTATGACATAATTGGAGGATCTTGGATTAGAAATCAAGACAACATGTTTTATATGGCGTACAATAGTTCTTTAAGTTTTTTAAATTGGTCGAGCATAAGTTATAGAGGAGCTAACATGTACCTAATTCCAATTCCTACAAATTTAACTTTAGTTGGGGATGCTATTGCATCAGCAGGAATTTTAAATTATTCTATTGATAGTAACAAACTAATTTTAGATTATGGTAATTTAACAACTATCGAGATAACGATGAGCTCTCTGGGTATCTCAACAATAATAGAATCTATCACTAATGGGTCTACGGTATATAAATGGGAATTAAATGTGGATGAGGTTATTATTATTATCCCAATGGGTAATTATTTTCTATTTTTTGGAACTTTGACAACTTCCATATATTTGATAATAGTTAAAAGAAAATTAGATAAAAATAAAACAACTCATTAATCATCAATATTATCGGTGCTGTAGATTTTGATATCATACGGCACTTTTTCTCCTGAATCAACCAACCGTCGTACCTTCAATTTCCTTCCATACTCAATAAATTTTTGAGAAGGTTGATACTTTCTCGCAGGTTGGCCAATATAGATGTAATCAGGTTCTAAAACTTGCCCAATTTGGGTTATACTCCAGATTCCAAGTGTTGTGCCTTGTCCTATCACTGTTCCTGGCGCAACAATAGCATGTCCACCAAGAACGATATGATCACCTAGCATAACCTTCTTTATCAAAAAGTAATCCTCATTATCAATTCTTATAATAATACTTGATAAGATTACGGCCCCCTGACCGATCATCATATTATCTCCAAAATCAATAAATTCAACGTCTGACCAGCCATCGAACATGGTACTTTTTAAATCAGCTCTCATATCACACCATTTAAAAGCAACATTCGTTGCCCAAGGGAAGCAGAAGTTATTCCATGTCCAAAATATAAATTTCTTAACTACTACTCTCAAACAATAATAGTAATAATCCTTATCAGACTTTTCCATCTTAAATAATCCTTCTTTAGGAACATGAATTAATTTCAGAATAATCAAGAAAAGTTTACTTAAAAATATAGTACAAAAAATATAACTGCCCCACCAAGCGAATATATCAATAAAAATAGTCCAAACCCTCCAATAGAAGAAATTTGAATCCATTGCAGCTTCAAAGAATGTAAGAATCATTACTGAAGGCATCATCAATGAAAGAATGTTTAAGATAATGTAAATTATAGATCCCACAGGAAACCATGTAAATGCACTTGTTGTAATAGGGAATTGACTAATATCTAATGTTTCAAGCTTACTCTCGATTGGTTCATCATTCTCCATCATATTCACCCCCTAATAAGTACAAAATTTCCTTTTTACTTAGCTTTTTCGCTGGAAATCCCCCATATACGCCATTATTACCAAGTTTATCATATTTAATAGTTGTTGCACCAGGTAAGAAAGTGGAATATTTCCCCATTTCAGTTCCCGGTAATCCTCCAGTTACCACATTTAAAATACTATGATCACCTATTTCTACGCCAACAAATGTCAAATTTTCATTTCCATATACCCCATCTACTACGTGATTTGTTATGTGAGAAGACGTACCCAAATAACAATTTTTTCCAAAGTTCACGTGACTATGAATAAAAGTTTCTTCCAATACAGTCCCTTTGCCAATTTTATTAGACCGAATAAAGTTTAACTCCCAATTAAGTAACCAAGGAAAGGGAGAACGAGAGACCGCAAATATAGGATATTTCATGAGAAACGAGCCAAAATGATAATAATCTAATTTAGATGAGGATAATTCCATATCCCTATCAAAGATTCCTTGAGAAGGTCCTCTTTCATCAGCAAGTTTGTACCACCAACGAGTAAATAAAATTACAAAAAATAGATGTAAAAGATAAATCCCTATTAAGATGAGTGGTATTAATAACATTGTAGTGTAAAAATTCCAATCAGAAAAGATAATTAGTGTAAAGGAGTTATTGAATATAGTTGGAACTAAGAATCCATAAAAAGACAAATAAAATAGTATACCCGGAATAACAAAAGAAAATCCAACGATAGTAAATCCACTTATTATATAAAAAAGAAAAGGAACTGAAAGTTCTGTACTTTGAGTTCGTAAGTCTTCTTCCGAATACTTTTTACCAAGTTTGAAAATTTGCTTTTCAATTAATTTTTTATCAGTTATCAAGTTATTATTTCCAAAAGCGT
Organism: Promethearchaeota archaeon; assembly: GCA_019894815.1. Lineage (GTDB taxonomy): Archaea > Asgardarchaeota > Lokiarchaeia > Sigyniarchaeales > SOKP01 > SOKP01. Next base: position 6,022 of record JAGXNU010000077.1, on the reverse strand, counting down.
TCGCTGGAGCTCCTTGATATAGTGAGTTTGCTTTAAGATGTTGATTAATTGTCGTCATTGTGTTTGAATGTAATACAGCGTTAGGAGCAATTACAGTCCCAGCAGAAATAACGCAATGAGCTCCAATGATTACATTATCACCAATTACTACCTTTTTAATTATTAACTTGTTTTTTACCAATAAATTAGATGCTATGATACATCCCTGTCCGAGTTTGACGTTTTTGCCTATTTGAACAAATTCACTATCTATCCAACCTTCATGAATTGAACTTGAAAATGATAATTTTACCCCTAAAAATTTAGTAACAAGTTTTTCAAGGCTTGGTAATGATAATTGTCTTGCTAACCATATTGGCCATTTTCTAATAACTGCTCTTAAGCTCCAAGATACGTAATCCTTATCTTTTTTGGAGATCTCAAAAACGCCTTCTTTTGGTCGATGAAATAAATTTGCAAAAATCAAGAATATTTTAGCAATTACCGAAGAACCTAGAATCAATATAACAAGATCAATGAAAAATAATAAGGGAAACAGGGAATAAAATAACAAATTTTTAATAGGAAATAATTGCCAACAATACCAGAGCCAAAATAAAGCAGGCTGGGCTCCAAGGACCATTATAATAATGTAATGAATAATATATCCTTTTTTTGCTAATGTGTTGGTTGTCCGAGGTCCTTCTCTAATAGATGCGGGAATTGATATGATAATTCACTTCTTTATTTATAAAAAATCAATTTAATTATGCGTTTTTTAAGAATAATGAGAGTTATGTAATTTAATTTTATCCTCTCGTAAAAATTAATAGATTAATTTTTTAAAAGCGATATTTAAATATTAATCAACAAATGTATTTGAATTTATGATGTGAATGAAATATCCCCAAACTTTTAGATATACGATAAATTTTATCATGCATTAAAATTAACTCTTTAAGGTATAAATGATAATGAGTGAAGAATTCTTTTGGTGGACAGAAGAACAAAAAGCTATCAATAAGCAAGTAAGAACCTTTGTCGCTGATAATTTTGAAGCAGCCGAAACTTATTTTTGGAATACAGAATTTCCCTGGCCTTTAGTCAAGAAAGTTGCTAAAGAGGGATATTTTGGAACAGGAGTTCCAAAAGAATATGGGGGAATGGAATTAGGTGCTACTGGAAGCTGCATAGTTGCTGAACAATTAGGAAGATTATATGCAGTTGGGCATGTTTTCACTGTATCGATGTTAGCTGGTTTAGAACAAATACTACGATTTGGGACTGAAGAGCAAAAACAGGATTGGCTTCCTAAGATTGCCAGTGGTGATGAATTGGGAGCACTTTGTATAACAGAACCTTTTGCTGGAAGTGATGCAGCCAATGTACATACAACCGCTACAAAAGATGGCGACGAATGGGTTATAAATGGTAAGAAACGATTCATAACAGGTGCAGGTGTTTCAGGGCGATATTTCATTTACGCTAAAACGAGTGATGAACCTGGAGATCGCAAACAGTACAGTCATTTAACTTCTTTCCTAGTAGAAAGAGGAAGACCTGGCTTTGCATTAGAAAAGATCAATCCATTAATCGGTTTCGATAATGTTCCTAATGGTGTCATTAATTTTGATCACGTGAGAATTCCAGATAATAATCGAGTAGGGGAAATTGGAAAAGGATGGAACGTCATGATGGCGGGTCTTAATTTCGAAAGACTCATTGGTGCTGCGGTGTTTGGAGGACTTTTTGAAGATGTTGTTCAAGTCTTATTTAACTATACTAAGCGAAGAATCCAGTTTAATCGCCCAACTCTTACATTTCCGGGTATTCAAAGTGAAATTGCTGATATCATCATAAAAACTAAAGTTTCTAGACTCTATACTTACTATTGTGCACATTTACTAGATGAAGGTAAGGAACCAATGATTGAAGCTTCTATTTCAAAATTAATTAATACTGAATATGCAAGAGAGATTGGAGTAAAAGCAATTCAAATTCTTGGTGGTGACGGACTCACTAAATTCCTTCCAATAGAACGAATATTGCGAGAAGCTAAAGTAGGAGAAATAGTAGCAGGGACTAATGAAATACAAAAGATGATAATTTATCGTTTCTCTGCTATGCTTCCATTTTTTAATAAAAATCTTAGATATAGATGGAATGATGATGTAAACGCACCTATTATATCAACAAGAGACTCCAAATTTAAAGGTATGGAAGTTAATGAAGAGAATGTATTGAAAGTAATAGCACATGACTATAAAGTTAGTCCTGGGTTATACATGACTCCCGATGATGTCAGAGAAGATCTAGGGGGAAGTCGATCTGAAATTCGGAGAATACTAGAATCATTAGAAGAGAAAAAATTAATTGTATCAAACAAAGATCGCCAAGGAAAAACTGCTTTAGTTAAAGCCTCCTATGATGGCCTACAAAAAGCCTTTCCTTTAAGTTACTATGAGTGGTATCCTAAGTGGTATGCCGAAAGCGATAAATTTTAGTGCTTTATACTAATAGGACTTTTTTTTTTTTTTTCATTTAAATGTGAAGAAAACAAAATGGATTTAAATAGTTCAGTCTCGATACTTTATCGAGTTTAAGATGAGTTTAAGAGTCTAATAAAAATTTAATGCTGGAAATTATTTATGCCCATTTTTGAATATTAATATTAACAAAACATTCGAAAAAAAAAGAATATAACATGATGCCAATATATTATCACTGCCCTCGCTGTCAGTCTTTACAAGTGAAAGAACGTGAAAGAAGTGTTTTTTGTCCAAGATGCGAGCTTAACTTCGACAAGAAGTTCTTACAAATCTTAGAAGATGAAGATATCTTGGCAAATGAGGAATTGGAGGGCATAATCGACGTGTTTGCAGAGGATACCGATGAATCTGATGACGTTGAAGATGCTGACGACTTGAGACTAATACCATAAAATTTTATCTTCAATCTTCAATTTTAAAATCATTGATTATCTCTATTTTTCTATTTTCATCAAAAGCAATCGCTATTAGTCTTATTTCTTCATCGTCATCATCCAAATCGATTGAAGGGTCAATCATGACGAAATAAAAAATGCTTCCATTTACCTCATATCCAACTTCTAATTCTCCAACTTCATCAGGGAGAATTTTTTTTATTGGCTCAGAAGCACTCTTTTTGACTTCACTATATATTTTATCTTCAAGTTTATTCTGTCCTTTTCTAAGTTCTTTAATTTTCGAGAAATTAAACTCGCCAAAATATTTTTCAGTTTTCTTATTCAACTCATGCCATTCAAGAAATAATTTATTCAAATCAACTTCTGCCATAAAATTTAATTAATTCAAATTAAATTAAAAATACCTATTATTATAGCAATAATTCAAAATCTTTAGCGAAAATGTATTTCATAAAATAACTAAATTTTTAATATTAGATGTTTATTCTTACATATTCATTAATATAAACGGTTGAAGAAAAATGGAAGAAGAAGAAACAGAAGGAGAAAATGAATTTATACTAAATGCAAAAGAACTTGAGGTTTTTTATGAAGTTTTATTCAAAAGAATCATGGATATTGTTAAAAAACCCGAAGTAGATAGTGATCCTTTTGGTCGAATGATCACCATATTAAGTCAATTAAGTGGAATATTTAGTTTTAAAAGCATGATTTCTCTAATTCCAGAATTAGTTGCCAATGCAATGAAATATGGGATGATGGTTGAGAAAGCATATGAAGTTGAAGAAGTAGAGATCTCGGATAATGATGCCCAAGGAATGAGGGCAGAAGAAATAGATCAAGAAAAACGACAAGCAGTAATGCAAAAGGACTTAGATAAACTTAATCTTTATTTGTAGATTTTTTTTTATATTATTTTAAGAAATTAATTAAGTAGATCATCAGAGGTTTTTTTTTTCTAATAAGGCACTTAATTCGGTAATTAACCAGCACAGTTCTTCATAGGTTGATGATGATTTTAGAATTTCACTAGATTTTAGATTTATTTCTTTAGCAGTTATCTTTCCTTTCCCTTTTAACATCTGTATCTGAATTTTTGCTAGTTTTTTAGATAAAGTTTCATAAGAATGTCCTTCCTCAATTAAATCATGACAGGCTAACGTGACTTCTCCTTCGAAATCGGGTTCTATTCCTGCTTCAAGTAAATCTAGGGTGTCTTTATAGTTTATTTTCAGCTCTGGACGCCGTCCTTCTTTTGTTTCTTGAAATTCTCCTTTTTTAAGCAATTCCATAATAGCTAAAAATGCTCCAAATTCTTTTCCTTGATATTCAGTAACAATCTTTGCCTGTTTTTTTTCTCTTTTTTTATTTAAATCATTAGCCCGTTTATTACTATATTCCACCTTTTTATTGGACGCTTTGTTTCCAATCCAGATATAGAAAGTTTTTATATCATCAATAAGGTAAACCTTGGTAGCGTTAAAATCAATTTTTTTAATCTTTCTTAAAGCACCATTTTCAGCTACACTGTATAACTGCATGTTAATCTCCGATTATTTGATATAATTAAAATAAAGATATAAATTAAAGAGTTAATACCAATTTTGGTTTAAATATTCTTTCTTATTTATTGAAAACAGCATTACCTTCTTATTATTAACATTAATTTGACCCATATATTTCAAACCTACTCTTTCTACAACTTTCCAACCACGTGTGTTACCATTGTTAATATGAGCTGTAATTTCATTCAATGAGAGCTCTGAAAATGCAAATTTTATAATATTATTAATCGCTTCCCAACCATACCCATTACCCCAAAAGTTAGAAAGAAATGCATAAAAAATTTTCGCTCGTAATTTAGTTTCGATGATTTCTAATCCACAAAGACCAATAAATGAATTACTGTTTTTCAGAATTATTGAAAAAATGTAATTATTAAATTTATCTTCTTTGATAAATTGATAAATTTTCTTAATATCATTTTTAGATTGAAACCAATCAAGTTTATTATTTTCTTTTTGAAGTTCAAGAAATCCTTGAAAATCTTCTTCTAAAAGTGGTCGTAGCAATAATCTTGAACTTTTTAAAATAATATGTTTAGCCAATTTTGATCATCTTTATAATTAGATATATTCAAACCGATAATTAACACTTAAACTCCAATATTAAATATCTATTTCTAACTTATAATAAATTTATTTATATAGATATTCATCTAAATTATTTCATGTAAAAATCAGAATAATGGAAAATATAACCTAATGGATTTAAACTACATGTTCTTGTCAAGCTTAACCTTAATAGTAAATTAAGAACCTAATATTCTTCATAAAATATGAACTCATTACTTCTGGTTTTTATCTCTACCTTCTTTTTGAGTTGAAATACATTATTCCTCATTTCAAATAAAATTCAGCCCTAGAACTCCGTTTCTTTTAAACTTGTCAATATTTAAATATTAAAAATAAATCGTGAAACGTTCGTTTCACGTATGTATCAGCAACTTCATACTTCAAGTTGACAATCCATAAAAATATTATCATACTATTAAATTCAAATAAGGTAGCTCTCCCGGAAAAATCAAAACAGAGCATGATGGTGTCGAAGAATTTCATAGTTATTTCGATGATAATGAACCAGATAAGTATTTTGGTAATTTTGAGATTATTTATATAGCAAAAATACAAAATTTTAAGGGTAAATATCATAATACTGGGAGAACTTGTATATTGGACTATATTGGAAAAAAAATGTTCAATTTCTAAGTTTTTAATTTTTGGAGCAAGTAAGCAAAGTTCTGACCCAAATCTTTAAACGTAGTTATACCTTCTTTATCATTCATTACATCCCCAGGATTTAAACCAATACCTAAATTCCAATAACTGGATCCAACAACAAACATCTGGCTTATCAAGAAGAAATAATTTATGCTAGAAAACACATGAGTCGCTCCTGCTCGCCTTACTGCTACAACAGCAGCACCTACTTTATGTTTTAGAAGGCCTCCATTTAATTTACTTACAAGACCTGCTCTCTCAATTAATGCTTTCATTCTAGTTGTCATGTCCGCAAAATAGGTTGGTGAACCTAAAA
>JAGXNU010000076.1:3480-9033 GCA_019894815.1 Promethearchaeota archaeon | reverse complement strand
AGATCCCACAATTTGTTGATGTTATTAATTTTATAAAATTAGGATATATTGATTATGTTTCTACTTTATTAGAATCTGATTCTCATGTTTTAAAACATATAAAAGATAATTTTTGTTATGCTCCTGTTTATATGGATTTTGAAGATCTTGATAATCAAATTCAAGATCATCCAAATTCCGTTTAATTTGATATATATCATTGTTTAAAAAGAGAATATCTTCTTCTACTAATTTTGTTTTTCTCAATCGTTCTTGTTTTTGTCCTTCATCACCTATATTGTGGATATTTTGCATTTGTCGTTTTGAAGGAAGTTGCGTTTTTTTCTTTTCTAATTTAACTTTAAGTGATTCAAGTTTAAAATTTAACATTCTGAGTTTATATTTATGAATCTGTTGTTTTTTGTTTTTTTCCTTATTAAAAATTTTATTATTTAATTCTTTTATTTCACTTTTCCATTGTGAAGTCTTCCACTTTACTTTATTTTTAGCTTTTTCACGGAGTTCATTAATATTATCAGCGTGCACATGAATTTTAGATTCTAATCCAATTTGAAAGTTAAAGATATCATTAAAATTATCAATATCTAATATAAACTCTGATAATCCTTCGATTTCATTACCACCCTTATCAATTATGATTCCTATAATTTGTTTTTCAGTTATATATCCTTGGAATTTCACAACAAAGAGGAATAAATATAATTCATTAACACCCATAAATTTTGTAATTAGTTGTTTAGGAATTTGGGATTTTTTTACTTGTAAAACCGAAAAGCGCCCTTTAAATACTCTTGAGATGCAAAATTCCAGAATATTATTAATTAATGGATGACCAAGAGCAAAAAAATCGATTTCTTCTCTCTCTCTTGCGAGATCTAAATCAAAAGTTCCAGAATAATGATCACTCTTGAATTTATATTTTGGATTTTTTAATATTTTGTTAGAAAGTTGAATGTTAACTTCATTTTTGAGTTTTAAATCCTTTTTATCTCCATCAATAGTAATTATAGACCCATATCTATTATCTTCAAGATTGAAAAAATAAATCAGGAGTAAAAATAACTCATTATGGCTAAGTTTGACTTCCTCACACGCTGCTACAGAAGTTATAAGATCATCAACTTTGAAGGATTTTTTATCTATCATGAAATCGTCTAACTGCATTTCAATTTCTTTTGCCTTTTTAACCTCAGTATCGAGTTTACGAGTGAATTCATTCAATTTTCTCCTTTTCTCTGTTTCTGCCGTGAATATCAGATTCTTTAAATCTTTCTCAATATTCCCAATTATAGGTTCTAACTGTCCTATAGATTCATTAAATAAATGGATTCGTTTATCCAGTACAAAAATTATATCTGTTTCGATTGTATCTTCTAAGAAAAAGTTGTATATATAAATTTCTTTAGATTGTTGACCAATTCTATCAAGTCTACCAATTCTTTGCTCCAGCTTCATGGGATTCCATGGCAAATCATAATTTATTAAAATTCTGCAAAATTGAAAATTTCGACCTTCTCCTCCAATTTCTGTAGAAAGTAAAACAACAAATTTATCACTATTCTTGAAAAGTTCTACAGCTCTATCTTTTTGTTCTTTGTTCATACCACCATAGAAAGTTTCAACTTGATAACCTTGTTTTTCCAATAACTTTTTCATGAAAAATAAGGTATCCACGAATTGAGTAAAGATTAATACCTTTTCTGTATCATTTTGGACGTGAATATGATTCATTAATTCGAGTAATTTCTCAAACTTAGAATCATAAGGGATCACATTTAGGCGATCATAAAAATCCTTTAACATTTTCTCTTGATTAACAAGATCCAAGGCAGGTGTCTCTTTTTTCTTCTTTCTTGATTTCCCAAAAGAGTTTATTACATCAGAATCTATGTACTCATCTTCAAATTCTGATTCGAAATACTCTGGTTCTTCTTCAATAAGGTCATCAATTTGAGAAAAAAAACTTTTAGAACGTTCAATTTGTTCTAATCGACGTTCAATGCTCCTTAAAAAAGCATGTTTGGAACTTGTCAATAACTTTTGAAGAGTGGTTACGATAAATCCAATTCCTGCATTTGCCTTGTTTATTGATGAATTATAGATTTTAGCAAGATATAGGCGAATTTCATTATAAATCTCTAATTCTTGCGTGGTAGGATGTACCATGATAGTTTTCACTACTCTTTCATTTAAGAACTCATCAAAAAAAACGTTTTTCTTTCGATTTCTGATGAGAAATTTTGATAGAGTGTGATCTTTTTCTATTTTTTTTAAAAGATTAGTCTTAAAAATCTCATTCTTTAATAGAGTGAGGGTTTTCGAATCTTCTTGTCTTTTATCTACGTAGTGAAGGTCTCTTAATAATTTAATAGTATTTTTTACTTCAAAGTTATTCAATCTCTCAATCTTATTGAGATTTTGAGTTAGGAGACTAATAAAAGGCATGTTTTTACGAAAATGCTCAAAATCAGAAAAATTTTCAAATGCTTCCCCTTGAATTAATTCTATTAATGAATATAAATCAAATGAATGAAGTTGTAAAGGAGTGGCAGTTAAAAGCAATAAACTTTCGCAATTTTCACTAATTTTTCTACCAAGTACATAATTAAGGGTTTCTCGATATTTACCCGTGCTCAAGTTCGTAACATAACGCCTTAAATGATGAGCTTCATCAAAAATCGCTATATCCCAGGAAATATGTGTTAACAATTCAGCATATTTAGGATTTCTAGCGAACTGTAATGAACATATAATGAGATTATCATAATAGAATGGGTTTTGGAGTAATTTGAGCTTTTTGTGACTTCCTTTTTTAAGGAGTTCTTTAGTCTTCTTTCCATCGTAAATCGTAAAATCAATATTGAACTTATTTGACAACTCAAACTGCCACTGTCTTACCAATGTAGCAGGCACGATAATTAAAATCCGATCAGCTAAATTTCGTGCCATCATCTCTTTTATATAGATTCCCGCTTCAATAGTTTTCCCAAGACCAACTTCATCTGCTAAAATTACTCTTGGAAAATAATCTTCCGATAACCTATGAGCAACGTTGATCTGATGAGGCATTAATGATAGACGAGAATTAGTTATGCACTTTATCTGATAAGAAGTGTAATATGAATGGAATAGATTTGCCCAATATTTAATGAGAAAATATTCAGGGTTATCAATTTGTTGTTGCTCAATTGCTTTTTTCAACGATTTATGATATATTGATAAAATTTCCTTTTCTTCAACTTGATGCAGATTACCGTTAGAATACAAAACTTCATATGATATCTTCCCGTTATTAATGTGAAAATCTTTAGAATTAACTACGCCTATTCCCTTCTCGGTAATTATTCGATCATTAGTTGAGAATATGATATGAATAAGATCGATTGGAGCTAAGATTTTAGTTAGGTTATTATCGAACAACGCTTTATACTTCAAATCTATAAGAGTATCTTTATCATCTAAAGATTTTGAAGCAGGAATTTCTAACCTTTTTATGATTCGTCCAATCCCCAACTCCGGATTTAGCCTGTAAATAACTAAGTTATCAACATTAAATTCTTGTCCTTGGCAATATACATTGAAGCACTTGGAGCCAATCCATACCAATGGATTATCACAGAAAGGACAATGATATTTAAATTCCTTAATATTTAAAACCAATGACTTATTCTCGTTATTCTAATATTATTTAACAAGTTAAAATTTTGCTATTATATTTTCTAAGTGTTTAAATGATGGAAGATAAGAAAAAACTTGAACCGACATTTATTGGAGAGAACGACGATTTAGTCTTTGTTGTTCCAAAAGAGTTATTTACCATGAAATTGAATCCTGAGCAAAAATTAGACCCTAAATCTGCTAAAGAATTTAGTAAATACTTAACGGGAACTTTCAAAGGATTCCAAGCGGCCAATAAAACCAAATATAATAATGGAAACAATGAAAAAACGGAAACCACTCTTGAATTTTGGGCAGATTTCGAAAAAAGCGCAATTGATAAAGGAGTAGATTTGATTGGGTATGTTCCTGTCCAAGAAGGTTATATATTTAAAGATTTACCTATCATTGGAAAAAATGCCATTATACTTGGAATGGAAATGAAATGGGATATGATTAAAGATGCTCCCGGAATAAATTGTGGAATTGAATCATTCAGAGTTTATTATGAATTAGGAGAGATTACAATTAAATTAACTGAATATCTTCAAGACCAAGGTTATCGAACTGAAGCTCATCACCCATTTGGAGGTAAATTGTTATTCACAGCTCATGCGGCTGCAGCTAATTTAGGTTATATGGGAAGGATTGGACTCGTGGTTACCCCTGAATTCGGACCACGTCAAAGATGGAGTATAATTACAACAGATGCAGATATCCCAAAAACTAAAAAAAGGGATTTTAGTGAGATGGAAGATTTCTGTGAGTCTTGCGGGGCGTGCATTGAAAATTGTATTGGTGGTGCTACCTATGATCAACCAATCCATAAAGGTGTGGGTGCTGAGATAATTACTCATATTGATAGGAATAAATGTATTGAAAGCATGGTAACAAATAACTATTGCTCTAATTGTTTGAAGGTTTGTCCACAAGGAAATAATAGAAGTTAGTTAGAGGTTGTTAATTCTGGAATATCGTACTTCCATTTATCTATTGTGAAATTCCAATATGAGTTCACTTTATCAACTATCCCTTGGGAAAACTCATAAACATTCTTTTTATAGGTTTTTAAAGGTTTTAAATAGTTTAAAAATGCCCGCTCTGAGTTTTTATATCCAGAAATGTTTAAACCATCATAGATAGATTCTAATTCATAGAGAGGTTCTGATTCTAAATTCTCGAATTTGATTTCCACCAAGTTCCCTTTTGGGATTAATTTTTTTTCTTCAAAATATGATTCCATCATTCTTTTATAAATCCAAAGAATATGATCTTCTAAATCTGCATCTGAGATCTTTTGGAAGGTAAATGCTTGGACCATTTTGTTATAGAAATGTTTAGTTGACATGTAGACTACATAGGGATTACGATAAATATGAATGAATTGGGCTTCAGGATAGAGTTCCAATAATAATTTTATTCGAGCCGTATTGGCGGGATTTTTCAAGATTAATCGTTTTCCTTTCATATTTAGAGTTGCTTTTCTTAAAAGAGAATTGTAAACATCGTTCCACTTTTCCCTAATTCTACGAGGAACGTTTTCAAATCGAATATATTTATAGTAGAATTCTCTTAATTTTCTGGGGAAATAAAAACCATTGTAAAATGAGTAAGGGAACAAGTTTCCTAGAGCCATCTCCTCTTCTTGAGCTAACTCCAATCCTAATCTCATATTATCCATGGGTCTTTTATCTGGTAAGAAAATCCTCATAAAGTTCTCAAATAATTTATTTCCTAAAAAAGATTTAGGAAACGCTGCTTGGAACATTGTAACATAACCAAATTGAAGATCTTGAACCATTAAATTATGCAGGTGTGTTGTTCCACTTCTCCAATGACCTAAAATAAATATAGGAGGTTTTTTTAGTTCAATTTGTTCTACTATCTTATCAAACC
>JAGXNU010000076.1:0-3470 GCA_019894815.1 Promethearchaeota archaeon | reverse complement strand
CCATTAGATAAAGTCAATTTCATCCAATTTCTTACTGAAGATCCAATGGAAGGACCCATCTTGGCTGTGAGGGAATATTTTTGTTTCATTATTAAAAAAAACACTAATTATCCAATAACGTTGAATATATTTAATGTTTCATCACATTAATGTTAATAGTGTTTTAAAAAAAATTAATTTTTTTTTCTTAAGTATTTATCCATTTCTTTAGCTGCTCTTTTACCAGCACCCATAGCGGAAATAACAGTTGCACTTCCAGTAACAATGTCTCCACCAGCAAATATATTTTCAATGTTAGTTTGACCTACATCATTAGTTTCAATATAACCCCACTTATTTATTTTTAAATCTGGGATTGATCTCGTAAGAACTGGATTTGCTTTAGTTCCTACAGCGACTATTATTGTGTCAGTTTCTATTAGATATTCCGAATTTTCAATAGGAATAGGTCTTCTACGTCCAGACGGATCTGGTTCACCTAATTTCATCTTGATAACTTCCATTTTTCTCACATTCCCTTCTTCATCACCGACAAATCTGACAGGATTGGTCAAAAACTGAAAATCTATTCCCTCTTCCACGGCATGGTGATATTCCTCCCTTCTGGCAGGCATTTCTGCTTCTGATCTTCTATATACAATAATAACTCGTTCAGCTCCTAATCTTAAGGCAGTTCGTGCTGAATCTAAAGCTACGTTCCCTCCTCCTATCACTGTTACAATTTTCCCAATATTGATTGGAGTATCATATTCTGGGAATTTATAAGCTTTCATTAAATTAGACCGAGTTAAGAATTCGTTTGCTGAAAGAACACCATTTAAATTGAGTCCAGAAATATTCAAGAATGTGGGTAATCCCGCACCAACTCCTATGAAAAACGCTTTAAACCCCATTTCTTGTAAATCTTCAATAGTTAACGTTTTTCCAATAATTGCATTGTAATTTACTTTTACATTTAGCATCTTTAAAGTTTCGATCTCATCTTTAACGATTGCCTTCGGTAATCTAAATTCGGGAATTCCATAAGATAATACACCTCCTCCAGCATGAAATGCTTCAAATATAGACACATCATGTCCTCTCATCGCTAGTTCTCCAGCACAAGCTAAACCTGCTGGACCAGAACCTATAACAGCTATCTTTATTCCAGTTGGAGCAGCACACTCGGGGCATTCCTTTAACTTATTTTTTCGCTCCCAATCTGCAATGTACCTTTCTAAATAACCAATAGCTATGGGTTCTCCAAGAGAACCTAATAGACACGAGTTTTCACATTGTACTTCTTGTGGGCATACACGTCCACAAATAGCTGGTAAAAGATTACTAGCTTTAATTTTATAGAGAGCATCCACTTGTTTTTCTTCTCTAAGTAATTTTATAAATTCAGGAATTCTGATATTCACAGGACAACCAGTAATACATAATGGTAGACCACACTGCAAACATCTTTGGGCTTCTAATATCATCATTTCATCAGTCAATCCAAGTGAAACTTCTTCAAAATTCTTTATTCTCTCATCAGGGGTCTGTTCTAACATCTTAACTCTTCGAAGTTCATGAAATTTCTTCTTTTTGGACAACGCAATTTTGGTCAAATTTTCATAACTTTTACTATCGTCCAGCAATGGTTCTTTTCTAATTAAATTCATATCTAGCGCTTTTTGACAAAAATCATTTTTGTTACGAATTATTACGGTTGACCAACCTGGCTCTGAACCTATAGATCCTACTGAAATATCAGCATGTTCAGCGGTTAAATCATCACAAAAAAAGCACCCAAATCTTCCATATTTCTTAATTCTTTTAATAGGGATTTTAGAGATATTACTCTCTTGATCGTAAATGATGAATTTACCCTTGTCTATATCCATCTTTTTAATATCTGAAGGAAATACTTGAAATTCATTTTTTAGTAGTTTAACAATTTTATGATAATCAAAAGATTCCATGCAAAAAACTCCTATCTTTAATACAATATTATCATAAAAGGGCTTGTTTAGAGGCAACATGGAGACTTTTTTAAGCGCTTTCATTATACATGGAGTGCCCACTATAGCAATTTTTTTATGATGTCTTGCATCGTGGAGCAATTTAAGAATTGGTACATTAGTATACTTTGTCCCAGCAGTTTTCAAAAGTTCCTCATCATTTTCTACAAAAGTAGGTATTGGTTTTAAGGGTTGATCTCCCAAAGAGACTGCAAAAGAACCATCAATAAATCCTTGTTTAAATGCTGTTTTAAGCAAAGAAGTGACTATTCCTCCGTCTTGTGCAACAGATTTTATCCTTTCTTCTGTAGTTTGAGCTGTACAAAGCATTATATGAGAATTAAATTGTTCTGTAAACTTGACTTCCGGTCCATCATTCTCTGGTTTTTCTAATTGTTTAGGAAAGAATGATCGTGGACAGGCTGAAAAACATAATCCACAATTAATGCATAAATCGTCATTAATTTCAAAGAATCCTTCTGAATAATCAATTGCATTAACTGTACAAATAGAAATACATAATCCGCATCCACAACAAAGGTTTTTTTCTAAAATAAGATTGATACTGGGAAATATTCCTGGATTTTGAGAGTTTTCAATAATCTCTCTAAAAAATCTCGGATGAATGTTAAGAAATCCTAATAATCCCAATTCCTTTAGATAGTCAATACTGATTTCTACAATCTCCGTGGACAATCCTAGAGCCGATTTAATTCTCTCTACATTAATTTCATTTGAATCCTTTATTTGTTCTAATATTAGGTATCTTGTTGTTTCTGCTTCTATTAATGATTCAATTAAATTATCGAAATCATTTTTTTTATATTTTCCAATTTCTAATATTATAGCTTCTTTATTTTTTAATAGCTCAATAAGAGGTGATTGACTTTTCATATTAACATTCCTCACTTTTGAATTTATTTAGTGCTCTACATTTATGATTATATTGTTCTAATGATTGTTTTTCTTGTTCAATAAATCTTTTTGAGCGATTTAATAGATTATCAAAATCTACCATGTGGGCATCCACATCTGGTCCATCTACACATGCATAATAGATATCTCCGTCGACAGTTGTAAAACGGCATCCTCCACACATCCCAGTCCCATCAATCATTACGGTATTTAAAGAAGCGAAGGTTTTAACCTTAGGTAAATCTCCAGACCCATCAGTAGTAAGCGACACGTATTTCATCATTATTAAAGGTCCAATTGCAATAACAATACTTATTTTTTGTCGTATAATTATTTCTTTCAATGGTTGTGTCACTACTCCTTTAATTCCTTCAGTTCCATCATCAGTGCATATAATTAATTCATCACTTACACTTCGCATCTTTTCACGCCAAAATAACAAATCCGTATTCCTAGCTCCTATAATACAAATAACCGTATTTCCTACTTCTTTCAATTCTTTTGCTTGGGGATAAACAGGAGCGATCCCAACACCACCTCCAATGAGAATTACAGGGTGTTCATACT
>JAGXNU010000075.1 GCA_019894815.1 Promethearchaeota archaeon | reverse complement strand
TTCTTCTTCAGAGGGTCTAATTCTAAATAATTCAACATCAGTATCATTTCTTTCTAAAGTTGAATTTGATAGGTTTATGCCTTTTAACATTAAGAGGGATAAAGCTTTCTGTGAGTTAATTTTCGTGTTATCAAGTATTTTAATAACGTAGGAAAAATATTCTGTGCAGATTTCTTTAAACTCATTTAGGAGTGTCTCTTTTAGTTGATCCCCCCGTCTAATTGTTTCTATCATATCTGGAGTTTTCATGACTTCAAATTTAGTAATTTCGGATTCAATTATCATGTATAATTTATCAATATAAGAATCAATGACACAATTAGTGATTTTTTTTAAAAGTTTACCACCTAATATCTCTAACTTTAAGGGTAATGATAAAATGATGATGATCTCTTCAATCTTGATTTTTTTCACTTTCATTCGAAATGAAAATTTATATCCATAACAGATTCTCTCTCCACACTCTATCGTGAGAGGATCTAAATTATTAAGTTCACTGACCCCAATATGCCATATAGGATGAATATTGATTATTCGGATTTTTTCATGATCTTCCTTAATTGAATCATCCGGATATATTAATAGAACAATACGACCAAGAACTTCATCAAAGGTAAGTAGAAAAATCTCGCATAGTTTCCCTATAGAAGAAGAATATTCTTCTTCTTGGATTTTATTTTTTATCTCGATAATGATTTTTTTATTATCTTTAAATATTTTAATGCGATTCTCCTCCTTTAATATTAGATAAAAATTATACTAATGTGTTGCACATGATATGCATGGATCAAACGCCCTTATCATTTGGGCTATTTTTTTTTTAACCTTATCAATTGCTTCATTTTTATGTAAATCTCGGGCATATTGTAATGTCATGAAATTCATGAGAGGAATGTTGATTTCAGTAGCGATAAATAATTTTGCTTGAATAACTAACTCATTCTGATTGATTTTGTAATGATGCATCAATAATCCACGTGGCGCTTCAAGTATCCCAATTCCTTCTGATTTTTGAATTTCTCCTAAATCAGGTAATTCAATGCGCTCATTTAACGAATCTTCATTTAACAATTTAAGACATTGATGGATTTCATGATCTAATTCGATTAATTCCAAGAAATTCTGGAATAAAATTGATTGTTTCCATTTTTCATTAATCTTGTTAAAGTACGGGGCAAGCCTTTCTGTAACTGAAATTTCATTTATTTTCTCTCTCGCAATCGGACCTGTTATTAATCCCATATTATTATTTCGATGAAATGAGATTCCAAAAACTCCAACATCTTTATCAAAATAGGGCTGATAATCTTTTTCACTAAAATTAAATTTATTTTTATAATTTTTGATAACAATCTTTCCATTATACCTATCCTGGTTTGAAAGTCCTAAATAATTTATCTTAGGAAGATCGAATGAACTAGGGGGAGTTTTGGTAGAAAAGAGTTTAATAAAATTTCCAATTAAATATTTTGCGTGATTAGATCCTTTTTGCAGTAATTTTCTTATTAAATTAATGCTAATTTGTGAAGGTTTGTATATCACACCACCAGAAATGCAACTTATTAAATGTACATATCGACCACCAAAGATTTTGTCTATTTCTGATCCTAATTTGATTAAATCAAATACGCTAGAAGTCAATTGAGGATCAAATTGCATCAATTCATAAGGGTTGGATATTTCTTGAAAATTAAATATCTTCAAAAGGTCTGGGAAAGCTTGGAAAAAATAATGCATTACATGAGATTTAATTAATTCCCCAATTAGCAAAATTCTCCTTAAAATTATTGATTGAGATGGTGGACTAATACCATAAATGTCTTCAATAGCCTTGTTGCTCACAATTGCTTGAGACGCATGACAAAGTCCACATATTCGTGATACAATTCTAGGGATATCATGAACTTTTTTGTTTACGAGGATATTTTCAAACCCTCTGATTTGAGGGATTTCAAATTCGACGTGATCAATCATATCTCCCTTTAGTAGTATTTTTATGTTTCCATTACCATCTATTCTCTTGCAAGGCTCAACAATTTTCTGCAATTTAGTCACCTTTTTATTGGCGGTTTTGAATATCTATAAAAGATTCCTTCATATGTTTTTAAATCATCTGATAAGTCTAGTAGGCTTAAAAAGTTGTAGATATTTGAGCACAGGCTCTTTGAAGAGGAACCTAAACATCCCTCACACGGCATTCCTCGGTTAATGCACTTGTTGTCGCATCCTTCTCTTGTCACTGGTCCTAAGCATAAAACTCCTTGAGATAAGAAACATTTAGGATTTTGAGCAGAATTAATATCTCTATTATTTGGGATTAATTTCGTAATCTTAGTTTTAAAC
Source organism: Promethearchaeota archaeon (assembly GCA_019894815.1). GTDB lineage: Archaea > Asgardarchaeota > Lokiarchaeia > Sigyniarchaeales > SOKP01 > SOKP01. The sequence continues at coordinate 6,790 of JAGXNU010000075.1, read as the reverse complement.
TCATAATCTAATCCCTCTCTTAGCGGACATGAGTAGCATTGATTTTTATCTGATAATTTTATCATTTTATTTTCTAAAAGATTCATCAAACAATTTCCGAATAAGGTCGAGGGAGGAGGACAACCAGGAATAATGCCATCAATTTCAACGTAATTTGAGAGAGGATCGCCCGCCCTCTTTTTAGAGAGGCTAGTTATTCCTCCAAGCACAGCACAAGAGCCCAACGAATATATTTTATTTGTAGCTCTCCGAACTTTTTGAAGTAATTGAATTTGAAACTCTTGAGTGATACATCCTTCAATTAAAGCGATGTCATAACTTCCTATCTTATCTTCATCTGTAATATAAGGAAAATAAGCAATTTTTGTCTTTTCAAGGAACTGAGGAAAAATATCTAAGGAAAATAAAGTCGATATACATCCACTGCAAGTTGTCATCGAGATGATCATTATTTTAAGTTTAATGTTTTCTAACCTCGATTGATAATAATTTATGGAATCTATTCACACTATCAGAAAATTTTTTTCCTTCAATTGAATTTAAATTTAAAAGTATTATGCGTTTACGAATTTCTGGCTCGAAATTTTCCCTCAAAAGGTCAATTCTACTTTTTGCTTGTGTAATGCCATCAATATAATTGCAGGAATTTTCTCTGCACCCCACAACCATTATACCATCAAATCCACATTTGAGCGAATAAAGAATAAATTCACTATCAACTCTTCCTGCACATGCTACTTTTATTATAAAGACATTGGGAGGATATACTAGCTTCTTAAGTCCAGCATCATCCGCAGCAGCATATCCACATGACTCACATGCAAAGATAAGAATTTTTGGTCTAATCTTGGACTTTGAAAATACTTCAATTGTCCTTAATATTTTTTCTGTTGAATCGATATTCATTTCTAAAGCACCTGTTGGACAAGAACTCACACAAGAGCCACATCCCTTGCATTTAAATCCATCAATTTTAATTTTCTCAGAATCTAAAGTAATTGCATTAAATGGACAGGATTTTATACAAAGCCCGCACAAACCACATTTTTCCTCATTTAAATTAATACCAGTAAAATCAGCAATTAAATAATCATTTGATAACAGTGAAATTATTTTCAAAGCGATTGTATTTGCTGAAGAAATGGTTGATCGGTAATTCATTGGTCCTAAAATGGATCCTACACCATAAACACCTGATGCAAGCGTTTCTTTGCTCATAAAACCATCTTCGTCAAAAGTAAAATCTAAAGTCTTTCGAAGATTTACTAAATCTTTATTTGGAACTACTTTATGGTTTAAAACAATTAAATCACTTGGAAACTCAATATAATCTGCTATAACATAATTAACTCCATTTCCTATTTTCACGCTAACATTATTCGCATAAAGAAATTTAGGATGTGTATATCTGAGCAGAATATCTTGATTATCTCTTAGCTTTGATAAATCATAAAATATATTCACTTCACATTTTGGATTTCTAATAGTTATGTCTTCAATATATTTTAGAGCTAAGTCATCAGAATATTCACAAACATAATCTGATGGCCCTATTTCTTGAATTATAGAAATAGAGTTGATTGGTTGATTATCTGATAACCGAACTAATTTTCCCCCTGTTAATCCATCTGAGGATAACATTCGTTCAAATTCAGCTGAAGTAATGATATTTTTTGTTGGATCATACCCATAATCATGCAAATTAAAAAATAAATCTGCTCCTATTGCCATCACTTTAGCCCCAACCCTGATCTGGAAGTTTTCTGTTTTTTGCTCTAAATTAATGGCTTTATTCAAACATACTCTTTCACATATCCTACATTCTTTGCATTTTGCAATATCATGATCTACAATTAATGGCGCGTAAGGATAACAATTGGAGAAAGGAAAATGAATTATCTTTCTTTTTGTTAATCCAAATTCGTATTCATTATAAGTCTCATTTCCACATACTTCAATGCATTGTAAACATCCAGTACATCGTTTTTCATCAACAAATCTTGGCTTTTTGATAAGTTCAATGTTGAAATTACCAAGTTCTCCTGAGATTTTATTGATTTCAATATTAGTATGAATTTCAATCTCTTCTCGTTTGACAATTTCTCCAATTAAATCTGATATGAAACAAATCGAACAATCCCCCATATTTGATATCCGATGCCAACGAGCTACTTTTCCCCCCAGAGTGGGTGATTTTTCAATTAGATAAACTTTTATTCCTGCATGAGCCAAATTCAATGCTAAAGTCATTCCTGCTATGCCTCCCCCAAATATTGCACAGGATTTTTCCACTTCTATCCTCTTAATTTTAATGGCTCCTTGAAGAATTACTCTTTCCACTGCTGCTTCTATCAGTAAATATGCTTTATGAGCGATTATTAGAGGATTTAGTTGGCTTTCATGGTTTGAATGCGCCCAACAGCATTGTTCCCTAATATTGGCAAATTCAATGTTTATATATTCAATTACATCTTCAAACATGTTTTCAATAGAATGTTTATGACTCTTTGGAGAACAAGCAGCAACTACAATTTTATTTAAGAAATTTTCTTTAACCCAATTTGTAACTTTTTCTAAATTAATTTCTTGGCATAAATTTTCAAAAATCCTTACTGAAACAACATTTTCAAGATTATTTAATTCATTTGTAAGATTATTCACGTTTATGATATTTGAGATTTCCTCATTGCAATTACACACGATAATGCCAATTCTGTTTAAATTACTACCTTTTGAGATTAAATGTTCAATTTCGTCTCCGGCTAATATGCGTTCATTTAAATTCAATATGTTAAGGATTCTTTTACCATCCTCGGTTAAAAAATAAGATTTTCTCTCTTTACTAATTAACGAACCAAGTTTTTTTAAATGAAAATTTAATTGCCCAGTTAAATCTAAACCAAGTCTATCCATTATTTCTGAATATAGGAGATAACCCTCTCTTTCCAAGAGGAATAAAATTTTACGTCTAAATGGATGAGATAAAATGGAATATAGGTCCATTATTCATTCACTCCATAGATAATTCTATTTGTTATTTTTTTTTTTTGACAAATAAATTTGTCCTCATAATATATAGTGTGATGTAAATTTATAAACATATGTAAGAAATTTTATAAACATATGTAAGAAATTTTATAAACATATGTAAGAAATCAATCATTTCTATATTGAATTTCAACATCCTATTGACGATTTCTTATGATTACGAAATTTGTTAGCTTTTAACAATTGACAAACAAAATTATCAAACTGATAGAATTCTTCTTGTCAAATCATTTAAATTAGAGTAAATTAATTTTTTACTTAGAATTAAAATTACTTTTCAAATAAACTATATAGAGGTGTATCTTAAAGTGGAAGTGTTAGAATTAAAACCCGTAAAAAAAAATAAGAAAGTAATCTCATACATGTCCTCTAAAGAAGATTCAGAATATTTTCAAAATGAGGATAAATCTAAACTCGAAGAATTTCTAAAAAAGAAAGAGATCAATTTTGTTACTGTTGATTTTGAAGTAAATATGGAAGAATTTAGTAAGACTCCTTTCGCTAAAACATTAGATAAATTGGAGATACCATATTATCAAGTAGATATCCCAGAATATGCAATGGGATATTTATACGAAGAAATTTCTTCAAAACAAGAGTTTTTAAATGAGTTATTTGAAGAATTTGAGAATATGGACGATAAGGAATCATATAAAGGGCAGAGTCTAAAAAATTGGATAGATATGCTTCGTGAAGAAATTCAAGATCGAGAGATCTTTTTAAGTTTAAAGTTAAGACCACAATGGATTGTTAAAAAAATGTTAGACTTAGCTAGAAAAATTGATGCTCACACAATTTCTTTCGTTCATTTTGTACAGGAAGATATTTGTGAAGATATTTGTCCACAAGTCGTGCAACTTTTAAGAGGATTAAATGCCAAAGTAATTTCTTATAATAAAAAACATCTAATTCAAAATATAATTTTTTAAAAAAAAAGTGAGGGATGAAAAAAAAATGCCAGAGGTATTAGAATTAAAACCGTTAAAAGAAAAACACCTTAAACTCATAATGATCGAATCTGAATTTCCAATTGACTGGTGGTTTGAGGTGCCTGCAGAGAAGAAGGAAGATTTAATATGGAATTTGCATCTTATTAGCAAGGAATATTTAGAATTAATTGAATCGTTGATAGAAAAATATAAACCGGATATGGTTTTAGAAGAAAAACCTAATTTCTGGGTTGGTCCTTTAAATCCAGATGAAGATCCCCTAAAAAGTCTATTTGAGCAGAAAAACATTCCTTTTAAACATGCTGATATATCTGAAAATGCGGAATTTTATTTGTCAGCATCCTTAGATGAACATAGAAGCATGCTTAAATCTCTTGAAACAAAAATTAAAGAAATTCTTCAAAAATCTGGGGGGATACCTGAAAATGATGAGCTATTTCAGCGTTTAATCATGTGGAAAGAGTACTTACAAACGGATTATGATTCACAAGAAGATGACATAAGATACAAGGTACGAGAAGCTTGGATGATGATGAATATAATAAATCTCGCTAAGACAATTGATGGTAAAAAACTGAAAGGGTTATTCATTTGCGATTTAAGGCACTTTAATGGAATAGAGAAGCTTGCTTTAGATTTAGGAATTGAAACTGAACAAATTATAATAAAAAGATCAATTAGAACTGAAGAATTCGAAGAAATATTGGAAGAGGAAATCGAAATTTCAAAATAATCAATTTTTTTTAAATTTATGAAATTAAAAATTATACAAGAGATGAGTAAAATTACACAAGAAAAAGATATAAATCGTCAAATAGAGAGTGTTTTAGGAAAAAGAACCATATTAGAATTAACACCAATTAAAATTAAAAAAGCAGATTTATCGGATAAGATATGTTTCTTCTTTGATACAGATGATAATGCTTCGCCTTTCGATATTAATATGGCATATGATGCTGGTTTTGATATTGTAGTACCTATAAGCAAAATGACAGCCGATCAAGTACCTAAACTTGTTCAAGATGCAATTTTTTCCCGTAAACCAAAAGCGCCGACAACCTTTTTTATAGGTGGTTCAAATGTAAAGGAAGGAGAAAAAATTGCCAAAGAAGTAGTAAAATCATTAGTTCCTCCTTTCGAATGTCCTGTAATTATTGATCCTAGGGGTTCGCATACAACAGCATCAGCTGTAGTGGCTAAAACAATTCAAGATATGAAAGAAAAATACGGAATTGAATCGATTAAAAACAAAAAAATTGTCATATTTGGAGCAGGACCAGTAGCGGGAATAGCAGCGATATTAGGAGCTAAAAGTGAAAGTCAAGTTTTCTTAGTCGAGACGTGGGACAAATCAAATAAAGAAATTTTAATGAAGCTTGTAGAGGAATTAAATGAAGAGGCTGGAAAAGAAGCAACTCAAATTAAGGGAATCTTTGCTCCAGATCCAGAAGAAAGATATCAAATAGCTAAAGATGCTGATGTAATCTGGTCATTGGCTGCAGCGGGGGTTGAGATTTTATCTAGAGATTTAATGGAAAGAATCTCAAATGGCGAAAAGAAAATTGTTGTTGATATTAATTTGGTACCCCCATATGGTATTGAAGGAATAAAGCCTAAGCACGATAACGATGAGATTTATCCAGGAATTTTTGGAATTGGAGCTTTAGCGTTAGGACGCCTTAAAGTTAATGTAGAGGGTAAAATTCTTAAAGAAGCTGTCGCTACCAAGGGTTTAAAAATTTTTGACTATAATTATGCTTTTAATGTAGCTAAAAAGTTATTAGCATGAGGGTAGTTCACCAATATTAATTTTTTCTTTTTTATTATATTACTTGACTTTCAAAGATAGAAATTAGTTAAATTAAATTTTTCATTTCAAATAAGTTTTGTCGGAAGTCTTAGAAATTGATTTATTTTTGTCTATATTGACGCTGAATTATTAAATTGTCTTTAAATAGAGCTATACATCGATGATAAGGGCCCTCCCGAAGTGCTTATTACCCAGATGTCCATCTTGCAACGCAAGTTGTTCAATATCTTGGACTTGAAGCGATTTACAGGAAAATAATTTTTATGTAGTGGCAAAAAATAATATTTTTCAATTAAGAGCCATGAGATCATATTATAAAAAATAACTTTGAAAGTCAAGTATTTCAAATTATTACAAAAAGGAGGGATGAGAATGGTTGGAATTGATTTATATCAAGATAATCCAAGAAAAGTACGAATAAAAGATGCCTTTAAAGAGGATGCAGGAAGAGGCATAATTCGAATTGATCCGGATGTTACCAATGAATTGAATTTTAAGGTAGGGGATGTCATTAAAATTTTGCATCCTTTCGCTAATAAGAATACCGTAGCATTATTATATACAGGAAAAAATGAAGATAAAGAAACGAATATAATTCGAATGGATCCATCATTACGTAAGAATCTGGGAGCTTCAATTGATGATCTTGTTGAAATTAAGAAAATTGAAGCAAGTGAAGCTGAAAACATAACTTTTAGTGGTCTTTCTTTAATACCAAGAGATCCCCAAGCATTAGCAAGAAAACTTGAGAAAAGAGTAGTCACTAAAGGTGATATTTTAAGTTTTTATGCAATGGCACGCAGGATTGATTTGGTTGTTTTAGATTTTGAACCTAAAGTAGAAGCTGTAAAAATAAATTTTAATACCAAAATAGTATTTAGTGAAAAATCTACTGTAGCTTATGCTGAATTAAGACGACCAACTATCAGATCAGTTGGGAGAAGTGCATTAGAAGAGAAACTACAAAAAATTAGTTATGAAG
>JAGXNU010000074.1:3249-9153 GCA_019894815.1 Promethearchaeota archaeon | reverse complement strand
CCTATATTTGTTGAAACACTGTTTACAACAATATTTTTTATTATTCTCAATGTATACAAATGCAGTATATTTAATATAATAATATAAACCTCCTCTATTAATTTTATGAACCTTTTAGACCCAATTACATCGTACGGAAATAGCTCTGGAGATTTCTCTTCTAATTGTTCAAGATTATTATAAATTTCACTTTTATGACTGTCAAACGGAGCAAAATATAATTTTCCACCACCAGATTTTTCGGTTTTAGCTACTCGCCCAAACAGAAATGAACTTGTTATAGGAAAATCTAAAACACCAAACCATAAATAGCGTGGGATAAAGCCTATTGGATCCCTATCATCCCTGCATATTAATTTCTTAGGGTTTTCATTAGATTCAAAGATAACCTTAGTGTAGTATTTCGCACCGAATTGGAGGTCTTTAATCATTCTATTAATTTTTTTTATCTCTTTCTCATTCTTCTCGAATTTCTGGAATTCTAATTTCGCAATTTCTTCATCGAAGTTAAGCCGCGTGAGCTCATAACGGGGTGGATGTTCTAACTGAGATCCCTCCAAAACGGCATCAATAAATTTTTGCGCTACTTTTCGTTGGTGTCTTGAGAAGGTATTTTCATTAAATTTCAATTAAGAATCACTCATCTTTTATTTTTTAACTTGTATTGAATTAAACGCTACTTGAAAATTTTGACAATCTCTCCAAGAAGGACCGTTGTATGATAAGATATTTCCCTTAAATATCGTAGAGCTTTAATTTTTTCTTGTTCTTCATTAATTTGTTCAACTAACTGCAAATCTATTTTCGAGATATTTTGCTGAGAGCTTGAACTCAAAATGAGCGCTTGCTGAAAATACGATATTGGATCATCAAGATTTATTCGACTTTGGTTTTCAGGATTTAATACCATAATTTTCTCTTGTAATTTGGCGACTCCTTTAAGACGGAGCGAAATTACTTCTAATTCGTTCAGTAATCTGCTTTTTGTGCTTTCTGGTAGTATTTTGTTTTCGATTATTGTTTTAAGCATATTATACATTTTTTCTTGGTGATCTTCTTTTTCTAAAGGGTCGCTATATTGTGAAGCTCTTCTTGCGAGGAAGAACGCTGGTAACATAAATGCAGCTGCAATAAACTGCCCATAAACGCCAAACCAAGGGTATAAAACGCCCCAAAATGTGTCCCCAAAAAATATCCAAGAATACACCTCGTAAGAAATTAGATAAAAAAGAGTAGACCCGGTTAAGATTACTGCTCCTGCACCAGCTAATAAGTATGCGTAATCCTTCTTTCTTAAAAGCGTTATGACGCCGAGAATGGCCATAACATTACCTATGACAACAAAAACTGTGCTTCCAATTGAAAATGCAAAGAAATCTGAATTTCCCGTCCAAAAGATATCTGTACCAACACCAGATTCAAAAAATATGTTGTAACCAAACATCCACATATCCCATGACAATAGATTAGCTAAATGAAAACTTCCCGCAGGAATAAAAATTGACATTATTCCAATAACGGAACCAATTAGCAATAAAATCCAGCTAGAATTTCGCCATACCCTTTTTTTTGCTTTAATATTTGTCTTGGGTTGATATCTCGGTTCAGTTTCGATTAATGTTTTACAATTAGGGCAAAATTTCATATCCTCTGGTTTGAGAGGATTTCCACATTCGGGACAATATTTGAGATCCATAATCTTTCTTTCTCGTATTTTTAATAATTTCATAACTATGGGACTTTTTGCTTGAATAAAACTCGAGTATTCCTAACTTAATGTTTTCGCGTTTTCTAAATTAGATTTATGAGTTCAACAATATAAATTATTCCAAAATGACTATAACAATTAAAGAGAAGAGATTTATTAACTTGATTCGACTGCTTCTTAATACAGAGATTTACCAAATAAAGGTGAAAAAAATGGTCAAAATTAATCCTTATTTAATGGTTAAAAACGGTAGAGACGCGATTGAGTTATATAAAGATTTGTTTGGGGCAAAGCTTGTGGATCACACGCCATTTGCGAAGGAAACGGGGGATTATTTAGGATTTCCAGAAGATTTCGATTATGAAAACTTTATCGATCAAAAAATATAATAAATAATATTATCCTTAATCTCTAAAGGGATTGAAAAGTTAATCGAATTTTTTTAAAAATTTTATTTTGATAAGGTGAAAATGCCAAATTCTGCAATTCTTGCGGGAGAAAAGATGAAAAATTCTAAAAAGAGTGAAGCTTTTATTAAATAAACATTTTTTTTATGAAATATAGCCTAAAAGTTTTTTTCAAATTTTGTATTTTTATACAAAATAAACTTTCCATTAATATAAAAGGAGTAAAATGAAATGGTTGATCATGGAACTTATCTGAAGGCGGTGAATCATCCCGTACGCAAAGCCATGTTGCAAATTATCAACGATTCAAATAAAATTTCTAAAACTGAGCTATTAAATAAACTAATAGAAAGCAATGTTATTGCGAAAGACGACATGTTTGATTATCACATGAACTTCTTGTTACAAACAGAATGTGTTAAGAAATTAGATCTTGAAAATAACAATGTAGAATATGAAATCTTACAAGCAGGAAAGGTAATTGAAAAATATTAATTCTATTTTTCTTTTTCATTATTATAATACTAGACTTATCCGTTTTTTACTCAATCATGCCAGACGAATCAGATTTTAAAGATTATAAGAGTATAGAAGAATTTGGAAAAACAGTGGAAGGAAGCAAGTATTTTCATGATTTATATTTAAAAGCTGTTAACCATCCAGTTAGGCGTGAGATTTTGACACTACTTAGTGGAAATGATGGACTAACTAAAAAAATTTTAGTTGATCACTTGCTTGAAAGAAAGTTAATCAGCGATGAGAACATGTTTAAATATAACACTGATTACCTCATTAAAGCTTTATGCATTGAGATAAAACAAGATGAAAATTCAGGTGAAGATATTTATTATATTACCCAAGAGGGCAAAGTAATAGATTATTTGGATAAATAGAAGAATTTCTATTTAAAAAAATTAAAGCTCTTCTCCTTACCATGAAATATATCATTCTTATTATCACCTGCTAAACGCCGGATATTCATTATTTTTGAAGAGGCAAAATATTCAAAGTCAAAGTCAACATCGTCCCCTGCGTTTCTACCTGGTATGGGCATTAGTCTGGCTGTAAGAGGTTTATTAAGCCTTAATGATATCGTACATACATCTAATAAAATATAAAACAATTCTTGTTCAGTAATATCACCAGGTAATGGTACACAATCTAAACCCGTTCCACACATGGTTGAGTATAATAATAATGTATCTAAATTGAATTTTTTTTCTGAAAGGCTTTTGGAAATTGTATAATCTTCAAGTACCGATGGCATGAATCCAGAGAATCCAATAATTTTCTCTTTTTGAGGTATTGCATTCTTAATCAACGCAACTCCTAAAAGAGAACCAGGAGCACCGAAGTATTCATAATTTAATTTTTCAAATGCGGTTCCAATACTCTTGGGAATCGTTGGATAAGGTGCTGGCGAAAAATCCATGCCATGAAAATCAATCCCGTATTTACTCCCAATATTTTCTGTAATTTTAATTAACATGTCATAAATCTCATTGAAACGTTCTCTTAACTTTATCAGGGCTTCTGTAGCGTTTTTTGACTGTTCGAATACTTTCACTACTTCATCAGCCATTTCTAAAGCTAATGAAAACGAAGGTTTTTCAGATAAATGGTATGAGGCTGGGAAAAAAGGCGTATCTTCTTTTACATTCGCACTTACGCAAAAGTGTAGGTTATTGAATGGATCTGGATTAGAGAGTTTTTTTATAATTTTAGCTCCTGACCTTAAAGCTGCCAGATTTATTCCATTTTGAGAAGAAGCTGCGGGTAATGACGTAAAAAACTTCTTTTTTCTTCTAATAAAACTTGGAACCTCATCTAATAATAATTTTTCATAAATTCCATATTTTTCAACATGTTGGTCAGCTAAAACGGTGCAACAAGCAAAATAATCAAAGCCAAAGTTACTAATTAAATATTCTATAAGAGTAAATTGATCATGTAATGTTAGGATTGTTTGGTTTAAATTCTGGTCAAACAACTGATGTTCATACGAAAGTATGGGTTGAGAGCAAAACCTTTTGGTCTGAACTTCGATGTCCAAAGACTTAAATCTCTCTATTAATTCTTGATTGAAGTTACTGAAACCTTGCAATTTATCTCGCATAAAATTTTCGAGCTTGGTATTTGGAGCTAATAAAGGAATTTTCAATCCAATTGTAATGGCTCTAATTTTCATAATTATCAATTATTTATGTGTATTTTGATTAATAAAAAGAGAAAGGCTCTCTTCAAGCTATTCTCTTAAAGTTCATCTAATTTTGCTGAAGCTTTCGAAGGTTTTTGTTTAATTACATATTTCTCGTATTCTCCAGGTGTAATCGGTCCTAACTCTTCTAGTTGTTCCTTAAATTCTGTTATTACTTGAGCATATCGTTCACCTTCACCAGCAGAAATACTTGTGATTTTTAAACGATTTTCATTAATACCTGCATGTATTAGCATTTCTCTCATGCTTTCATACCTCGTTTTAGCTTTAATAAATCCAGTATCATAGTGGCAATCTTGTTCATGACAACCGGCAATTAAGACTCCATCAGCTCCTTGGAGTAATGTTTCGAATACTAATGATGGATTTAGCATGGCAGTGCACATCACTCTAATAGATCTCACATTAGAAGGATATGTTATTTTACTGGTTCCCGCTAAATCTGCGCCCATGTATGAACACCAATTGCATAAGAATGCTACTATTAATGGATGTTCGCTCTTTCCTTGACTTAAAATTGATTTAGTCTGTGCAGATATTTGTTCTTTTCTAAATCCGGGAATATATAATGCGTCTTCAGGACACATGGCAGCACATGCTCCACAACCGGTACAATTGGCTTGTGTGAGCGTGAGTTTTTCCTTACTAAGACTGATTGCATTAAAATTGCAAATATTCTCACATAATTTGCAGAGGTTACATTTTTCTTCATCAAAATAAACTATATGGGGATTTAATTCAACTTTTCCTCTTGATATTAGAGCAATGGCTTTTGCAGCAGCACTTTCTGCTTGTGCAATGCTATTTGGAATATCTTTCGGTCCTTGTATTACTCCTGCTAAGAAAATACCATTCACTGATGTTTCTGAAGGATGTACTTTCAGGTGTTTTTCAAGGAGAAATCCATTTTGATCCAATGAAATATTTAGCATTTGACTTAATTCCACTGTTCCTTCAGCAGGCTCAATACCAACAGACAATACAACTAAATCACATTTATTTTCGAACAATGCATCTTCAATTATATCTTCTCCCCTTATTAATAAATCATCAGATGTGTCGCTCTTTATTATTGAAGCGATGCTACTTTTAATAAACCGTATACCAAACGTTTCTCTTGCACGATTATAGAATTCTTCACAATTTTTACCTACGGCTCTTATATCATTAAAATATATATTAATTTCTACGTCTGGGTTCTCTTTTTTAATCAGAATTGCCTGTTTAATTGATAAGTTGCAACATACTTGGCTACAATATTCCCGTCCAATCATTTTATTTCTAGAACCTACACATAAAATGAAAGAAACTTTTTTAGGAGGTAAACCCGTTGAAGCTCGTACAATTTTGCCTCTTGTTGGACCATCATTATTTAGTAATCGCTCCATTTGCATTGTGGTGATAACGTCTGAATATTTTTGAAAATTTAATTCCCCCAATAAGCTTGGATCAAATGTTTTGAATCCTGTTGCGACTATAATTGACCCAATTTCGATGTTAATTTTTTTTGAATTCTGTTCAAAATCGATCGCGTCTCTATCACAAGCTAGAGCGCAAGCTTTACAACCTAT
>JAGXNU010000074.1:0-3150 GCA_019894815.1 Promethearchaeota archaeon | reverse complement strand
GTCAACAGATTCAAGCTCACTATATGTTAGCAATTCGATATTAGGATGATCTTTAATTTCTGACATCAAAGGTCCGAGAATGCAAATGCTACAATCTAGAGTTGGAAATGTTTTATCGAATAAGGCCATGTGACCACCTATAGTAGCATCTCGTTCAAGTAAATAAACCTTATATCCCGCATCTGCAATAACCATTGCTGCTTTTATTCCAGCAATTCCTCCCCCAATTATTAAAGTTGATTTAGTAACGGGAGCATATTGAACTTCTAATGGTTCTAGTAGTTTTACTTCTTCAACTGCCATTTTTATTTGATCTATTGCCTTTATTGTGGCATTTTCCGGCTGGTTTGGGTGAACCCAGGAATTTTGTTCTCTAATATTAGCAAAAGATATTAAAAATTTATTTATACCTGCTTTTTCAATTGTTTTTTGAAATAAAGATCCATGTAATTTAAATGAACACGCAGCGATAACCACTCTATCAATTCCCTTTTCTTTAATTTCGTCACTGATCTTGTTTACTCCAAGTTCTGAACATAGATATTGATCCCCAAATACCTCAATCTCCGGATAATTTTTTTTATAATGTTCTTCAACTCTTTTTGTATCTATCGTGCCAGAAATATTCTTTCCACAGTCACAGATGAATAGACCTACCTTCATGAATTTTTTCCTCTAAATCTGAAGATCTCTATACAACTATAGTAATTAGATGTTATTAATTATTTTTAATAACCAATCATAGATAATGTTATTTCTTACAAAAGAAATAAACTTCTTCTACTGTGAGATCTTGATAATTGCAGAATTAAAAGATCCAGATAAATGAGATTTTTCGGGTGTTTGGGGGGTAAAAAGGTTAACATTTAAGTTTCTATTGAATCCGAAAGGGGAACCTGAATAAATTAATGCTACTCCTGGTTTCAGTTCAATTTTTTCGTCTAAAATATAGTTAGATTCACCATATCTATTTGATACAGTAACTCCATTATTGATTTTAAGGTTTAATCGTTTGATGTCAGAAGGATGAAGAAATATCTTTTCGAACTGATTGAGATAATTCGAGTGTATTTGACCAAACTGTGAATGAATGAATTGGATGTGTGAAGGAGATATGAGATAGAATTGATTTGAATCCTTAGAAAAGGTTTCGCAGTTTACAAAATCCTCAATTAAAAGGTTTTTATCCAATTTTATTTTAAGAGGTTGAGATAGGAAAGATACTTCTTTAAATGGAACATCATCCTCATCAAATAAAATGTGATATCCTTTTTCATTGATATCTTTTTGAAAAATTTTAGGAAGCATCTTGATGCTTTTTTCCATGATCATTCTCTGACTATCGTGAAATTCCAAATCATCTTGCCAACCAATTTTATGGGCTAATTTTTGAAAAAATTCATAATTTGTCAAACAATTAGGATTTGGACATGGACCTCCTTCATTAATAGATACTCCGGGGATATAATATGGAGTATAAATATCATCATTTTCAACTCCAAATTTAGCAGGAATAACAATATCTGCGTATTTTGTTGTCTGATTAAGGAACATGTCTATTACAACAACAAATAAATCATCTCGAGAGAGAGTATGCCTTAGGAGATTTTGATTTGGAAGAGAACTTGCGGGGTTAAAATTATAAATAAAAATCATTTTGTATTTAGGAGAATTTAAAGCCCATCCTAAATCTATTAGCATTATTTTATTATTTCTTGGAATAGGCGGATTATTAGTTATGTATTGTACAATAGGGCGAATGATTTCTTTGTTAAAATCACTTTGGGAATAAACTAAACCAGTTCCGGGGCTCCCAAAATTACCCAAAATTACTTGCAGGAGAGCAATTAATTGTAAAGTATCTCCGCCATGATAATATTTTTGAATGCCGTATCCTACATTAAAGATGGTTTCATGTTTATGTTGAATAAGCAAATCAATTACTTCATTCAAAATATTAGCATCCACTCCAGTTTGTTGTATAACTTTTCCTGTGTCAAGCTTGCTAACTTTTGACAAGAATATCTCAGGATCTTCTATATGGTTAAATAAAAATTCAGCATCTTGTCCATTTCGATTAATTATCTGATTTATAATTAGCTTAGCAACAAGATATTCTGTACCGGGGTAAGGTTGAATGAAAAAATGAGCTTCTTGTGCTAGTTTATGATTTCTTGAATCAATCACAATCAATATTGAGCCGTTTTTCATTGCTTTTTTAACAAAACTATAAGCATGAATATTAGTTACTGGTAGATTACTTCCCCATATAACAATGATTTTAGCCGCTTTACTTTTCAATTGAAAGGGATTGGTTGTAGAGTATGTACCTAACATCTTTTCAAGAGAATCACATCCTCCTTCATTGCAAATGCCACCAGTAGTAATTGTTGCACCTAATTTATTAAAAAATCTTAACGGAGCTAATCTTGATATGAGTCCATAGTTTCCAGAACTAAATGCAGCTACAATTGATTCTGGACCGTGTAAACTCTTTACTTCACCAAGTTTTTCTGCAATGATAGTTAAAGCTTCTTCTAAACTAAGTGGGTCGAATTCATTTCTACCTTTTGCACCCACGTGTTTTAACGGTGTGACAATTCGTTCAGAATGATAAACTAGACTCTCTCGTTTATTCAGTTTTGGACAAAAAAAACCTTGTGTAAATGGATGAATTTTTGAAGGAATAGCTCTTAAGAATTTAAGCTTTTCAGCGTTATCATTCCATTCGCCATGAAAGACGCAAGATCCATAGCAATCTTTTGAACAGGTTCCGAATCGTCTTATTATCTTATCCAAGGTCATCTATATATAATATTATTTAATCTTATTTTCCTCTTCAACGAAATTTTTAGGCAGAAAAGGGTAAACCTTGTTTATATCAAAATCATGCTTTTTCATTTCAAAAAAATATTTCTTTTCAATTTCATATTCCTCAGTAGCCCTAGTTAGGATTTGTTCAGCAGAATAATATTCTCCTTTTTTAACTAAAGATTCTTTCAACCCCGGACACTTTTTGGAATAATTTACATAATTTTTACGACTTGTTACCAGAATATGCCAGAATGGAAAGCACCTACATTGATAAGGTCTGTATGAATGCACTGTGCACTCATTACCTAATAAAAAATGGCATCGTTCATCATCACC
>JAGXNU010000073.1 GCA_019894815.1 Promethearchaeota archaeon | reverse complement strand
ATGTTGTATGTTCCTAACGGTACACTAGAGAAAAGAACAGTCCCCGTTGGATCGGTATCTTGTGTAAAAATACCAATACCCGGGACATCCAAAATTTCAGGTCCATTCCACAAAGAAACTTCTGCTTCAGGAATTCGTCTGCCATCAACATCTTTCACTATCACTGAGATTTGCGCAGCTCTTTCCGTTTGTGTATTTAATTCCATGTCTAATGAATAATCGTTAAATAACCAACTCAATTCTCTGTCTGAAAGCCCATAATTAAAAAATCTCATATCGTCTAGTGCACCACTGAAGGCTTGCCCTGTAGAAAATCTACCTCCTAAATTGTCTTGATCTTGACCAATTATGAATCCACCAGGAGCAATATCTATTGGGTTACCTGGATTTATCCTAAAAATTCCATCATCTAATTCTAAATCTTCATAGATATACGTTCCTGAAGAATTTCTTCGCCATACATAAAAGTGCCAAGTTAAGCCAGTTTCAACAGGAGCCTGCATTACCATATAATCATGATTCGCCCCATCTGAGCCAGAAATTATATATTCTCCAGTAGAACCCTCAATTGCCCAAAAACAAATCGTAAAATCAAATAATCCATCGACAATTGTATATGGTGCGTCAATATAAGCGGTTTTCTGCGTATCCTCAAAATCTAGAGCACTACCAGATTGACCTGAAACGTAAGCAACAGTAGTACCTAGTCCATAAAGTGATGCGTTATATTTACCCATTGAATCCTTAACAGTTCCCGCCACGGTATCTTCATCAAAAGAATACCACGATAATCCAAAACGATCCTCTTTGTAATAACTAGCATCAAGACTGATTGAAGCGTTCCCATAATATAAATATGTGTCATGATCTATAGTATGAGCAGAACTGTTTACCTCGAACCAAATAGTTGCCATATCCCCATGAGGATAATCTGTAGTAACATAATAATCTCTTAAAACGCCGTTTTCTACAATTCTAATATCATCTAAATCATCTTGCATGTTTCCTTGGTTAATATATTCTGTATGATTTATCCGTATATACGTAGCAGCATCTACTAAATCATCATCGTAAGAGTTAGTAATATTAATACATTGTCTCCATTGGAAATTTTGGTTCCACCAAGGATCTTCTCCAATGCCATCACTTAGCGATAAAACATCCTTGTCAAATTGCTCTTCCAGTGTTTTAGTAGAATCGTTTGAACTTAAAAAATTTGTTGGGAAAAACATTTGAATATTCAGTATCACTAATATTGAAAAAAGAATAAGTAATCGTTGTTTTTTATTTCGCGTTGTCATAATAATATTTCTTTTTGTATTTTTTTTATTTGAGTCTTTTATTAATAAAAAACATTTTTTTAACTCAATAATTGCAGTATTACATATTTAATTATTAGCTAAAACATCAGCATTATTTTTATTTATTATTGTTATTTGGAATATTCTGACAAATGAGTTTTTAAATTAAAATATACAAAAAAATTAACTTTTATTCAGAATTAAGTAGATTTTGCGCTTTTTAGGTGAATTTGGATTGTCTATCATGAACCCCCCCTTAAATGGAGTGTTTTCACTAAACATTTTTCCAATTAAATCCATCATCATATCATTTTTAGGATAAAATTGAAAAATTGCTTTAGATTGAGGTTTTAGAACGGAGTATACTGATTTTGCTAAATTTTTTAATGCTAATTTGTTTCTTTTATTGTTAACATCTCGATAGATCCATTGTAACGCTGAAATAGAAACGATCGCATCAAATGTTTCAGGTTTAAATGGAAGAATACACATATCTGCTATAATTGGATTTAATTCTTTAATATCATAATATCTAAGAAATTCAGATATAATATCTATTGCTACAGTCTTGTATCCAACCTCATTTAAATACATTCCAACAAAACCCACTCCGCTTCCTAGATCTAATATAAGAGAATCATGTTCAGGTAAATTTAATAATTCTAAAGTTCTGATGGTCATTTTTTCTTGAATTTTCATCAGTGACTTCGAATTTGCATATTTTTCGATGTTTTCTTTATTATAATACACATTGACGTTGGAATATGTCTCTTCAGGTCTCTTACGTTTTATTTCAAATTTGTATTCATCATTCACAAAGATTTTGCCTTGACAATAATATTGTAATATTAATATAGTTAATATCAAAAATTCAAGCATAAATCAAAAATTTTATTAAAATTTAAGTATTTAATAAATCAGTTGTTAGAATATTTTAAACTTTAAAATTTCATAAATAAATAATAATAAAACACCTCTACATAGAATTACGTGAATAATATGTCTGAAAAAGAAGAAAGGGTTCTTGTAAGAAAAGCTACGTTAAATTTAAGAAGAAAATACGGTAGAACCAAGCAAATTACCATAGTAGAAAGAGATGCATTTATTCCAACTTCTTTAGAAGAGGAAATTAAGGAATTTATCTTGAAGAGGAAATCTATTCTGGCCTCTGATATCGCTTTAAAATATGATATTAGAATTTCTACAATAAAGCTCTTACTCAAACAAATGGAACAACAAGGTGTAATCAAACTTCTTGATCCTTCACTTAAGTTAAAAATTTATGTCCCTTCTTCCTAAATTACCTTCAGTATTATAAAATATTAGTTAATTTAGAAAGAAATTTATATTCAACTAAACTATACCTAAATGAAGAGTTTATCTAGATGCAGATGTAGCCTAGTTGGTAAGACGCTAGCTTCGAATGTATGAAGATTGACAGAGAAAGCTGGTGCGTGAAAGCGTTCGGGGGTTCGAGTCCCTCCATCTGCGTTTAATCTTCCACTATTCTGTGTGATATTGAGATGGCTGAAGAATTTATCGTGTTGGGAGAACTACATCAAGATCTCTATTATGAAAGTGAATTTTATGATAATTTAGTTGAAAAAATAACGACTAAGTTGCTTAATTTTATACATCATAATCCTGATGATTTTAATTCAAGGATTGCACGTAAAATTATAGCACAAGCATTTGGGGAAATCCCCAAGAAGATTGAAAGTCAAGGTTATATCAAAAGAGGAGGGAATGGTAATAATTCTGCAGATTATGTCTCACGATTGGAAATTCCAACGAGATTAATATCGGTAATAGGTCGAGATTGTGAGTGGATGATTTCAGAACTCAAAGAAAATGGCATTAATACAGATTATATTTTTCAGCAAGATGCCTTAACTCCAATCAGTACAGTAATTAAATCAAAATTTACAACCAAAATCCATGTAGCTCCAAACCTTAAACAAAAGATGAATTTTGAAGCTATAGATATTACTAAAGAAGCATTTGAAAATGCTAAGATAATATTTACAACTCCTATTTCATCTAAATTCAAATCCTTATTCGAAATGGGTGAATCATTAGGACTAATCACTGCATTTACTATAGAAGCACAGAAAATTCATTCTCTTGAACAATTATCAAATATAATTGGAGAAACAAAAGATATTTTTTTTCTTAATCTTAAAGATGCTAAATTAATTTTAAAAGAAGATCTTAATTTAGATAAAATTGATGAAAAGTTAAGCCGATTTGCGAAAGTAAGAGTTTATACTGCTGGAGAAAAGGGATCATATCTCCTAACTGATAATTTTCAAATTCATCATCCAAGTATTAAAGTAAAAGAAATCATTGATTTAACTGGAGCTGGCGATTCTTATGCCGCAGGGTTCTTATCTAAAATTTATGAATTAATTGAAGATAAATATCACTTTCAAGAATATACGAAAATAGAACGAATTAAAGAGTTTGAATACATTTTAAAAGAGTCAATGAAATTTGGCACCATATCTTCTTTATACAAGATTACAAAGCAGGTAGCACCATCAAAAGCAGAACTTGATGATTTTATTAAGCAACTTGAAAAATAAGGAATTAACAACTGATATTACTGAATAATTTGGAATATAATATTTTCCATTTGAGGTTTTGCAGACTCTATTTTATTTAAGATTTCTACGGTTCTTTCGAGATTTTCTACATCTTCCTCCACGACAAAGAGCAAGTAAAATTCTAAATTACCAAATTTAAGAACCTCAACTAAACCAGAATATCTTTCACCATTTTCATACTTATCTGAAAATTCATACAATGTGCGATTTTCAGACAAGATTTTTTTCTGTGCTTCGAGATATTTTTCATATATTCGCATTTTTTCTTGTAATTGTAAATGGGGGCGATAATATTCTCCAATCGTGAACCCTCTTGAATCAAATAATGCAATTAAGACTGAGTCATAGTTTTTACTTATCTCAGCAAATAATTGAGAAACCATCTCCATTTTTTCAAATAATAATGATAAACCGCTTGAAAACGCATCCATGATCGATTTTATATCATATATTGAGGTTTCAAAGAAAAATATATCAAAATCAGTGCTATATCTCATCAAAGCTTGCTTTATCGTTAAAGTACGCTGATTAAGTTCTAAGTTTCTATTAATTTGGGGATCAAATTTATGAAATAAAATACACATGGGTGGATATTCTTGTTCTTCTTTAAAATGAAGCAATATTTCATCCAAATAATCTATAGTTTGTACATAGCGATCGTAATCTTGAGCATCAATTACATAATAAATGAGATCCATGCCAGAAAGATGTCTCGTTGGATTTTTTAAATATTCTTCTCGATATTGGGTTTGACCTCCAAAATCCATCCTGGTAAATTCAATTCCTAGGAATTTAAAAGCATCACGAGCTATTCTTCTAGTAGGCATCAATTTCTGTACTTCCTGTTCAAAACCAAACCGTTTAGTAATAGCTGTAATTATGCTTGTTTTACCTGCGTTATCGAGTCCAATAAAGCCAAGTTTTTTCCCCATTTTATTCTCCTTTTCTTAATGATGGTTGATGATGATTATTATAAATTATTCATCATTCTTAGGATTTAAAAATTTGTCGTAAAATAGATTGAATAATGATAAATTTGAAAATGATTGAAAAAATGCACATCACTATAGTATCAATAATATAAATTCTCAAGATAATCTCAATTTTTAAGAAGATATATAGTAACTCTATCCTCCTGAAATCGGAAAAGATAAATAAAGTTTATCTCCTTCTTTTAATTTGGTCTTATAATTCTTTAGATAAGTAATGTTTCTTCCATTTAGTAATACAATCATTACGGGGTTTAGTTTCTTCTTGTTTTTACTCAAAAGACTCTCATCAAGACTATCTCGATATTCATCTAAAAATTGAGTAATAATATCGCCGACTGTTATTCCTTCATATTCAATCTTGCTTTTATTAGTTCTAAGAGCAAAGATATTTAGTAAGTTTAATTCTATTTTAACCATTTTCTTTTCATGGGTTTTAGTGTGAATTAGAATGTCTAATCTCTTTAAAACTTCATTGTATTTCAAATCTAAACGAAAAGTTCAAATCATCGATTCCTAAGATTAAGCTAAGGAAATACTTATTTTGGTCATATTTTTTAACGCTTCATCTATTAGTGGATCAATATCTAAATCGTTAAAGATCTTCAAAATCTCTGCCTGATTGTAGTTTTGATTTTGTGGTTTTAATTTACAGAAATCAAAAACATTCAAATTTCTAGATATTTTTTCTCTTAAATTGTTTATTTCTTCTGCATCGAACCCAATTAATGGGGTGAAAATCGGATAATCCGAAAATAAATAACTTAATGCAATTGATTCTAAATCAACATTATCATCGCAATATGAGGTATTTGTTAAAGTAAGTCCATCAGTAAATGCTCTGATTTTATCGTAACGTTTTGCTTCGAGCTCGGATTTCAAATTTCCAATTAGTTTAAATCGGGTTAGGCGACAAATTCCACAGATTAGTTCAGGATTATTAATTTTTGGGGCTATTTTTTCTAATATTTGTAACAAATTAATTTTGATTAGTGTGAAATTAGAATAAGGCGTGTAAGCTATTAATTCTCTCCAATTAGATTCCCAAATTTTCTCATTTTCTCGATTGTTTATCATGTTAAATAGGATAGGATAAATATTACTCCCTCGTTTCATCAACATGAAGCCTGCAATCAAATCATATATTCTCCCAACATCCATAACGAACATTTTTTTTGGTGTTTCAATTGGGAGCCCTACCCATGGAGTTTTTATGATTTGAGAAAATACATATGAGAAATCATCTCGAATTTCAATAAAGATTTTCTTATTAGGATTTGATAGATTAACTTTCAAATCATAATTGGATAATTCTTCAATTATATTTTTTCCTACGATTCGAGCAACATCAATAGAGGTATAGTCATGAGCACCAGACCTTCTTACTCTTAAAGCAAATGTATCTCCCTTCTGTAGTATTTCTTTAGCAATCTCAATAACTTTTTCGCTAATATTATTAATTTTATTTGAAGTTCTTAAAGTCGGACTTATTGAAAAAATCCCAAATACATTTTTCAGTACATCAATTGCATTACCCATGTCATTATTTTTGAAGAAAAAGAAAACTCTAGATGAATCTTTACTTAGTTGATACTTATTGAATGGAATTCCATTTCGATTAAGAGCGTTCTTGATATTATTCATCAAGATTTTTAGCATGCGTATCTTTACTTTTTGAGATTTTAACCATATTTCAGAGTATCGGATGAGTACTAGATTATATTGCTTTAATAAGTGAAGTTTTTCCATGCTAGTTGATTCCAGATATGATTATGGTATATAATTTGTTAAATGAAAAAAATATTAACATTTGGGCTATACTAAAATGCTAATATAATAATTTCCTATAATTCGAGATTTACCCGTTTTTAAATTATGTTCTTTTAATAATACAAGTCCTTTCTCATAGATTTCTATCTCAACAAATACTTCATCAAATCTTCTTCCTTCTAAATTTCCACCATTTGAAAATACCGTATTTTCAATTTTTACATTGAATGAAATACTTGGAGAACTATTTAATACTAGATCAATTTGTGATCGTGCAAACTGTGATAACGCATCTCCTGAGTCTAATAACTCTGTTCTCCATACACTTAACGGGGTAGGAATCAATCCATGAAAACACGATACTCCTAAAATTTTTTTATGGCTCAATGAAAGCACTTGTTCAATAAAGTCATTTAACTTCTTTCTACCTATAAAACCTTCTTTTGAGTCAGGAGTTGTTGAATTAATCCCCTGAAAATATAGATTCCCACTGTCATATAGAGGATCAAATTCACCGATGTAACGCTCCCAGTAATCCCACGCAGGAGGGCTAGAATCTCGAGGGCCCGGAACTACTATGAACGGGTGTTTAAATCGGCTCAATTTTTCCTTTGAAATAATAAATTCCTCTTTATAACTGTTTTGAGTTAGATTTCCAGAATGTACTACCAAATCTACGCCTTTAAATCTATTTATTTCTTCGATGGCTCTATCTAAAATCGTTAATTCCTTTTCTGATTGTTCCTTAATTAGTGAATTTGAAATTTGAATAATTCTACAAATTGGATTTTGTTTAGTCCTAATTTCTAAAGGAATATAATAATTAACTTCTCTATGAATTTGTCTCCGGGAAGCTGACTCTAAAACGGGTATAATTTGAAAGCTAACGTTTCCACCATCAATTTCTATTATCGAATAAGTAAATAATTCCCGATATCTTGTTTTATTACAACAAAACGTACCAGCATTGAAAATAAACAAATCTTTCTCACTACTACTAACTGTATACAAATTTGAAGTGTGTCTATGACCATTTAAAACAAGATCAGCTTTCGCATATAAAAGCATTTGAAGCATATCTCCTGAATCATCAATTGCTGAACGTTCTTTACCCGTATTTGGGATGGGGATTAGTTGATGATGAAAACATACTACTTTAAATTTATCTTCACGTTTGGGATTTTCTAATTCTTTTCGAACTGATTCAATAATACCATGATGAATTATACCTCCTGGAAGATCTGGTTTAGTGCTATCAATTCCGATTACATATATATCATCATCTTCATATTCATAATGACGTCGTCCAATCATTTCTTCAAATAATAAATAACCCACATTCATTGCATCGTGATTTCCAATAAGCATCATGATTGGTGCCTTAGAATGGGGATTAAACTTTGCCAATTGTTCCAAACTAAATTCATATTCTAATAATGTTCCTGTATGGGTGATATCTCCTAAGTGAAGAAATAAAGACACATCCTCAATTTTATTTATCTGTTCAATACCTACATTATAAGCATGTAAATTAAAAGCACCACCAGAACGGCTAAAATGTGTATCTGATATTATGACAAATTTCTTCTTTGGGATCAACTTTTCTGAATTATTGAAGCGTATACTCTTATCTGTTGTCATAATAATTGCTTAATCTATTATTTTAGCGGGATGCCCTTTATATTGACCATCTTCTTCTAAAATGGAATTATATTCACTATATGAATGTGCTCCTAATTTAGCTTTTTTTTTAACAATAGTTCCTGGAAGAAGCACGCATTTAGCACCAATAAGAGCCTCATCTTCGATAAGTATTCTCTTCAAGATAAATTTATCTTGCTCGATGCCAAATGTTAAGATTGTTGAATTCATGCCTAAAATGACATTCTTACCTATATTAACAAACTCCGAAGAGATCCAAGTGTTATCACATAAAGTGTGTTTTCCTATTTTTACACCAAAGAATCTTAAGGTAAATCGGTTTTTTAGCCAAGGAAATGGATTAGATGCTGCAACAAACAAGGACCATTTTTTAATAATATTTCTCAAGTTCCAGAAGTAGTAATCCTTGTCTTTTATATTACGTTCAAAAATACCTTCCTTCGGAGTATGAATTAAATTCACTATTTTTAAGAATAAAAATGAAATTAAAATTGCACTAAATTGAAGAAGATAAATCATGATTATTAAATTTAAAGGAAAAAGAAGGACAAATATTAGATAAAATGGTGCGCGCCACAAATAAAGAATGATATAATATTCCATGATTGATATTGGGATAAAACTAAGGATTATTATTAGTAAATATAGTGGAATAAACTTTTTTCTAATATTCTCATCTATGGGCGTAGGAGAGTCGCCTTTTAAGCTAACAGGTTGAAACATGTGTCAGTCCTCCATATTTTTTGGTGTTTCTTTAATCTTTGAGACCTTCTCTTGTGAGTCTTCAACTGATTGTAGAGGTAGCTTAATATTAACGGGCGTCCCAACATGTATGAGGTCACTTTCCAATTTTTGACCAACCGAAGAGTAACTATTTGCGCCTAGTATTGCTCTATCGTCCATTTGTGTGCCAGGAGCAACAATCGTTTGAGGTCCTATTACACAAGCGTCACCAATTTTGACTTTCTGGATAAATAATCTATCTTGATAAATC
>JAGXNU010000072.1 GCA_019894815.1 Promethearchaeota archaeon | reverse complement strand
TCAACCAGGAGTAGGTAAGACCAGTTTATTAGCTCGATATGTGGATGGTAATTTTAGCGAAGTTTATCATCAAACCATTGGTGCCAACTTCCTTATAAAAGAAATTGATTTAAGCCAAATAATCAACAAACTACAATTTCAAAACCCAGAATTAGAAAAGGATATTTATGAAAAAGGATTTAAACTCTATTTTTGGGATATTGGAGGTCAAGAAGATAAATTATTTGCTAATGAATACTATTTTATCCAAGCACTTGGAGCAATGGTCATATTTGATATTTTAAACAAAAAATCATTTGAAAATTTAGAATTTTGGATATCAAAATTGAAGGAACTCAGTGGTGATGTTCCATTCATAATTATAGGAAATAAAATTGATAAATCAGAGGCAAGAGAAGTCTCTGAAGATGAAGGAAAAAAGATCGCTGAAAAATATGGAGTTGAATATATCGAAACTTCCGCTAAAAGTGATATGAATGTCAATAAAGCATTTGAATCATTAGCAATAAAAATCTTGGAAGGGATAAAATAAATATCCTCTTGGAATTAAATCAAACTATTTATTATATGATTTTTTATTATTCTCAATATAACATCGCTTTCAAATATAAATCTAACACATTATGAGTATTCTTTTAATCCCTATCGCCCCTTTATCAAGAACTAAATCTCGCCTAAGAGATTGTTTTTCAAAAGAATTGCTCAAAGAGTTAACTATTGCTATGTTTAAAGATTTAGCAAATAAAGTAGTCAACGTTGATTGTTTTGACCAAAAAGTAGTTTATTGTAATAGTAGTGAAATATTAGACTTAGCAGAAGAATATGGATTAGTTGGGATAAAGGAGGAGTTCACAGTACCAAGAAAATCGTTTGATCAAGTTATTAGCGATTTAAATAATATAGCCATTGAAGAATTTAACGCTAAAGAAACGATTTATACGTTTTTAGATGTTATTTTAATATCAGAAAAAAATTTTATTGAAGTAAGTAAATTAATGAAAAAAAACCATCTTGTCATATGTCCTGCTATTCATTCGGCCGGTATTTCTATTTTTGGAAGAAAACCTCCCGATATTTTGCCTACGCATTTTTCAGATCCGAATGTTCCTTCTTTTGTCGCGTTACTAAAAGACGCTCAAGAAAGAAACTTGAAATTTACGATTTATGATTCTTTTCGGGCTGGTTTTGACATCGATATTAAACAAGACTTAGTATTAGCACACGAATACTTTAAAATCTTTAATTTAATTGAAACGGAGATGTATAAGTTTCTAAAAAATAATTTAAAATTAACTTTACAAAAAAGAAATAACCGAAATAACCGAAATTTTAAAATTATTAAAACCGATTAAAAAGAAAATGTTATAAGGATTTTTACTTCTTCACCAAGCACATTACCTACTAATTGCTGAAAATCTTCTCGTTCATCTTTCAAAGAACTTAGATATCTTAAATAGTCTTTATTTTTCCTTTCAATATCATTTTGGAGGTGCTCCAATTTTGCAGTATTAATTGAAATTTGGTTTTTGAGATCCTCCAATTTTGAAGCAATACCTGCATTTTTGATTTTTTCTTCGAATACTTTTATGGTTTGATTCAATTCTTTAAGTTCTTCAATTTCTTGATAAATTTCTTTTTCACTAAAGATATGATTAATTTGTTCAATAGTTTTCTCTTTAGTTTCAGTTTTCAGATTTAATTTATTTTCTTCTAAAATATGCCTTAGTTGAATCAATAAACTGGAAAATCGGGTGAGATCTTTCGTTTCTTTACTTATGGTTGTGATTGAGTCTTTAAGAAATTCTTTGATATAGTTTAAATCAATATTGGGTACATGTATCGTACCTTTTTCCAGCTCAAATTTCATCTTCTTTAGTGATTTCTTGAAACTTAGCTTTTCATTGATTTTCATTCGCAATTTAAATAGATAATCATTATTTTTTTCTAATTCTTTCAAGAGATCATTTTTTTCCAAATTAATTAATTGATTGGTTAATTCTTCTTGATTTTTATTTCGTTCCTCTAATTCTTTTTCAAATGAATCGAGATCTTCTTTTGCATGCTCAATGTTTTCACTCAATGTAAACATTTTAGGTATTTTTTTAAGCAAGGCTTCAGCTTCTTTTAGATCGCCATACTTTTTCCTCATGAATTCATCTAACATTCCTTTCCTTTTTCCTAATTTGCGCGTGATATAGTTTAATTCTTTAATTTCAGCTTGCACTTCTTTTTGAAACTTTGGTAATGATTTTCGGGCAATTTCGTTAATACTTGTGAATAATTTAGTGAGAGAATTTAACAAAAAAGAGATTTTTTCGTAATTCATTTCTTCTTCTGGAATCTCAATTTCATCAATTTCCTTTCTTATTTTATCAGAGAATAAACGTAATGATCTTTGAGCCTTTTCATCAATTCGCTCCTCTCCAGCTTCGATAAAATGATCCATGCACACTTTTATTTCAATTAAATTTTCTTTAACTTCATCTAGTAATTTGGTCACTGCTCTTTTAACTTTAAAGAATAAAGCATCAAGCCTTTCTTTATAGAGAGTCTCAAATTCTTCTAAGGATACTTCAATCATAATGCAGATGCAATTTTTTTTTTTTTAATTAATTAATTATTTTTTTTTTTATTATTTTTGATGCAGAAGCAATTTTTTTTTCCCCATTCATATATTTTTGAAGAACACCCGGAATCGTGATTGAATGATCTTCATTTTGATAGTTCTCTAAAATACAACAAATTGTACGCTCCGTAGCGATTGTTGTACAATTTAACGTGTGTAATACCTGTTTTTCTTGTTGAGTACCAACTTTTCCCATTCTAATCTTTAATTTTCTTGCTTGATAGTCAGTACAATTGCTGCAGGATACTAGTTCACGATATTTTCCTGATGCTGGAAAAAAACATTCTAGATCGTATTTCTTTGCAGCATTGTCATTTAATTCTCCTGATGCTATGTTTACAATTCGATAAGGGATTTTCAAATCGCTAAAAATTTCCTCAGCGTTACTAATCAATTCTTCAAATATTCCCCAAGATTCTTCTGGTTTACATAAAACAAATTGTTCTACTTTTTCAAATTGATGGACCCTAAAAATACCTAAAGTGTCTTTTCCATGCGATCCTGCTTCTCGCCTAAAACACGTAGATGTTCCTGCATATTTTATTGGTAATCTTTCAGGGTCAATAATTTCATCATAATGATAACCTGCTAGTGATTGTTCTGATGTAGCAATCATATACAAGTCTTCTCCTTGAATTTTGTACAATTGCTCTTCAAAATCTGCCAACTCTGCAGCTGCTTTCATTACTTCATATTTTACAAAAAAAGGTGTCCACATGGGCGTGTATCCTCTACTAATTAGTTTATCTAAAGCAAATCTCAGTAGTGCAAGGTTCAATAGAACGAGATCACCTTTCAAATAATAAAATCTGGAACCCACGATTTCTGATGCTTTTTTAGTATCTGCTCCATCAATTAATTCAACTAAATCCACGTGTGATTTAGGTTTAAATTTGAAATTGGGTAATTCACCCTTGACAGAAATAATCTCATTGTTTTCTTCACTCTCACCCACCGGTACTGATTCATGTAAAATATTGCCTATTTTATATCGAATCTTTTCTCTCAATTCAAAATATTCATCCTTTAACTTTTGCATGCCTTCTAATTTCTCTTTAATCTCTATAGATTGAAGTTTTGTCTTTTCAGCTTTCTCTTTCTCTCCAGATTTAGTGAATTCTCCTATTTGTTTAGATAACTTATTTTTCTGTTGTTTAAGTTCCTCAAGATTTTGTAATGTATCTCTCCATTTGATGTCGTAATCAATTACTTTTTCGGCATTTAATGGATCTTTAAATCTTTTTTTTTCTGATTCGATGATTTCTTTCAAATTGTTTCGAAATAATTCTATATCAAGCAAGGTAATGTCCTCTTGTTTTAATGAAAGTATTAATTAATAATGTCTTAAATTCATTATGAATTATTTTTGGAAAAATCTTAATAATTGAAAACTTACTCATGTTTAATTCTTTCATCAATAGTTGACCTTTGAAGGGCTACTTTTATTTTTCGCTTGTCAAAACCTACTGAGTCTATAATTTGAATGATTTTTATTCGTCTTGCTTTTCCTTTTAAACCTTCTTCTTCCATGAATTTTCTTGCGTAATCTTCTTTACTATTTTTATCATTTGTAGACATATAATTTGAGTAATTATCTGTAGAATAAAAAATTTAGTTGGATTCTATTTAGATGTTTTTGAATAAAATACTATTTGAAATATATTTTTTTTGATCATTATGAAGACGAAATGGATTTGGGGAATTTTTTCTTAAACAGAAGAAATAAATTAATTCTCCCACTTCACAACCTAAGATCAAAAAATGAACATGGATAGTAAGGTGATACCTTAGTAAGGTGAAAATAATGTCTGAGAGACAGACCAATGAAACAAGAATTGGAGTTTATGTGTGCGAGTGAGGCGTAAATATTGGAATGCACGTTGATTGTTCTGCCATACGAGATTTTGCGGAACTATTACCTAATGTCGTGATTGCAAGGATAAACAAGTTTACTTGCAGTGATCCGGGTCAACAGTCTATTAAAAATGATATAATAGAATTAGATTTAAACCGTGTAGTGGTAGCCGCTTGTACTCCCAAAATTCATGAGGCTACTTACCGATCGGTCTTGATCGAAGCAGGATTAAGTCCATATTATTTTGAAATGGTAAATATTCGAGAGCATTGTTCATTTGTACATCAAGGAGATAAAATCGTAGCAACTGAAAAAGCTAAAAGATTGTTATTAGCAGGCATAAATAGAGCAAGACAACTTGAAATAATCCCCCGTAAAGAAATACCCATAACAAAATCTGCTCTTGTGATAGGAGCCGGTATAGCGGGAATGAATGCTGCGCTAGATTTAGCGAATCAAGGAATAGAAGTTTACTTAGTAGAAAAATCCCCTACAATTGGAGGAAAAATGGCTTTGCTTGATAGAATTTTTCCAACCGATGATTGTGGTATCTGAGTATTAGCTCCCATCATGGTAAATGCATCCAAACACCCAAATATTACATTAATGACGTATTCTGACATTATCCAATTTACTGGTGTAACAGGAGAATTCCTCGTGAAAATCAGAAAGAATCCTCGATACGTTGATGAACGTAAATGTACTGGATGTGGATTATGTACTACGAAATGCCCTATAAGTATACCAGATCCATTTAATAGAGGAATTGGAGAGAGGAATGCTATATATATTCCCTTTCCACAAGCGGTTCCGAAATATGCTGTTATGGATAAGTCTGTATGCATTGATTGCAAGAACTGTGAACAAACTTGTCCCGCTGAAGCAATCGCATTTGACCAAGAAGAAGAACATATTGAAATTAAAGTTGGGGCGGTAATTGTAGCTACAGGATGGGAAGAATATCCAATACTCAAAACAAATGAATACAAGTATGGCATATATCCGGATGTAATCACTCAGATTGAATTGGAAAGAATATTAAGCCCTATAGGTCCAACAGGAGGACATGTGTATCGCATATCGGACGGAAACACTCCTAAAAATGTAGCGATGATACAATGCGTTGGATCAAGAACTTTAAGAGGAAATCCTTATTGCAGTGCGGTGTGTTGTAATGTTGCACTGAAAAATGCCCAATTATTAAAGCAAGAATATCCCACTACGAATATTACCATATTTTATATTGATATTAGGACATGGGATAAGGGGAATGAGGAGTATTATCGAAAAATTCGAGGTCAAAATATTAATTTTATCAAAGGCAAACCTGGAGATATTAAATTAAACGATGATGGTACGATGCGTTTGTATTTTGACACAACACTGGAAAACGAAGTCATGAGCATGGATTTTGATTTTGTTATCTTATCGACCGGAATAGTCCCTTCACAAGGTACCATGGAAATTTCTGAAATAATGGGTCTTAGTAAGGGTCCAAATGGCTTTTTATCAAGTGTTCATGGGTGTTTAAAACCTGTTGAAACAAAAGATAATGGCATTTATATATGTGGGTGTGCAGCAGGTCCCAAAAATATACCATACTCTGTGACATCAGCTTTGGGTGCAGCTAGCAAAGCGGCAACTCTGCTTTCAAATGATATATTAAGGCAAGAACTAATCATCGCAGAAGTAGATGATACACTCTGTGTAGGTTGTCATAGATGTGAGAAAATTTGTGATTTTGATGCAATCAATGTTAATGATGATCAGATCGCAGTAGTAGATGAATTAAAATGTAAAGGTTGTGGAGCTTGTGTTACCTCATGTCCCGCTAGAGCGATTGATCTCATATATTATAGAGATTCTCAATTTGAAGAAGAAATAAAGGGAATTGCAGAACCATTTTTCTCAATGACGAGTACTTCTCAAGAAAAAATCCAAGAATAAACTTATAAATGTGATTTAGATGGATAATATTAAGGAAAGAAAGATTATAGCATTTGGTTGTGAAAAGTGAGGTTATTCTGCTGCTGATTTAACTGGAACTACTCGTAAAAATTACTCAGCTGACTTTCATTTGATTCGTGTAAGATGTACTGGAAGAATTGGTATTCACTTGATAATGGATAGTTTTCTAAAAGGTGCAGATGGAGTAGCAATAATATCATGCCATGAGGGTGAATGTGATTATGGTAGAGCTAATATGAATACTAATAAACATGTCATATTTATAAGAAGACTATTTAATCATCTTGGTATAGATGAAGATAGAATTCAACAGTATTTCTGTGCCGCAGCTGAAGTAGAAAAATTCGTAACTTCAGTAGAAGATATAACTAGTAAGATCCGTTCATTGCCTCCCTTGCCAAAAAATAAAATAAACCCGAAGTAGAATGAACCTTTCAAAAAAATTTTAGTTGAGAGGTAACTTACCCAAAGCGCGGGTATTCGGATTAGTATTTACACTAAAAAAAATATCGAATCATCATGAATTCTGAAAAATCATTAACATGGGAATTTTTGAAAAATGTGGCTGAAACCTTAGACTCATTTAGGATTCGAGCTTTGATAGATGGAAAAGATGATATTTTGAAAGCAGGTATTTATACTGAAGATCAATATCATGCCTTGTTTTTCGATATGTTTGATCTTGAACAATTAAAATATGAATTACTAACTTTCTTAAAAAAAAAATCTGAAAGTAATCTTAAAGATTTAAAAACGTTCATAACAACTAAAAAGGTTGATTTGAAGACCGTTTTAACTCTTTTAGCATTATTAAAAAATGAAAGATTAGTTTCTATAGAGGAAATAAATGAACAAATAGATACTGATAATGAAAATTTAACTTTTAATAAATTAATTGATTTTAATATTAAAGTAAATTCTATTTTTCCTGGAAAAACTGTTTATGAACCTATTCAAGTAATATTCGACGCAAAAATATGTTCCGGATGCGGGATGTGCGCAGGGATATGCCCAGTTAATTGCATTGAGATTATTAATGGAATCGGAAAAGTTGATGATAATCTTTGTATTCGATGTGGACTTTGTTATTATATATGCCCTAGAACATTTCTACCAACAACTAGTATGCACATGACACAAATGCATTCCAATAAAATTGAAGATCATGGACAATTGGGGTCTTATATAGATATTTTTTCAGCCCGAACAAAAATATCAGATATTAAAAGCGTTTGTCAAGATGGAGGTATTACGAGTAGTTGTATTTATTATTTATTTAATAGTAAACAAATTGACTCGGCTTTAGGAGCAAAAATGAGTGAAGATCCTTGGAGACCAATGCCATTTTTGTTAGGTTCAAAGGAGGATGTCATATCTTCAGCTGGAACAAAGTACGTGAATAACCCAAATTTAAGTTTACTAAATGATAAGAGCCTTATAAATGGCAATTTTGCCATAGTTGGAGTTCCATGCCACATGCAAGCCCTATTAAAATCCAAATTATACAATTTCCAATTTCCTTCTCAGAATAATGTTATATATCGATTAGGTATATTCTGCATGGAATCTTTTTCTTATGAAGATGGTTTCTTGAAAATATGTAATTTAGTTGATGTAAATGTATCAAATGTGAGTAAAACTGATATCAATAAGGGTAAATTCTTTATTTATACTAATGATGGTAATGAATTTTCAGTTCCTATAAAAGAAATAACTCATTTGGCTAGACCTGATTGTGAAGTTTGTTATGATCTCACTTCTGAATCATCAGATATTTCTATAGGGTCAATAGGTTCTCCGTCGGGTTGGAATACAGTGATAATACGAACCCCAGAAGGGAAAAAACTTTATGACGAGTTAATTGCTAACGATATAATTGAATCGGTAAACTTTAATGATGTTAAACCAGGATTATCAATGCTCCAAAAAATAGCTAGATCGAAAAAAGTAAAATGCCAGAAACACTTGGATGAAAAAAGAAAAGAAAATCATCGATTTCCAAGCTATTAATCAATAATTTTCTAATGCAGTTGACTTTTAAATGTTAAATTTAAATTTGTTGGATTCTTTGTTTAAATAATCGCTTTTTACAATGAGTTAGTGCTAAAAACCACAAAATTAATATTAAATTTCACATTAAAAAGATCAATATTGAATTTAAGATTGAACTTATAATGAGTATTATACCCGCATTTAGACCGAAACATTTCCGAGAAAAGATCTTCTTTAGAGCTCTACGTTCCCAAATAGATGGAAATGCCTTAGTAGAACACGGATTAACTCAAATTCGTGGAGTTGGTAGGAGATTCGCTCAAGCTATAGTAAGAGTGGCTGAAGTCGACCCTCGAATGAGGATTGGTGCCTTGGCTGAAAAAGATCTAAATAAGCTTGAAGAAATCATGATGAAGCCAATTGAAAACGGAATACCATATTGGATGGTTAATCGGAAAAAAGATTTGAGAACTGGTGAGGATAGACATATTTTGGGCAATTCTCTTGAATTACAAACAAAACAAGACATCGATCGCATGAAACGGATAAGAAGCTATAAAGGCGTTCGACATCATAATAAATTAAAAGTAAGAGGACAAAGAACTAAAAGCACTGGCCGACATGGCTTAGTAATTGGAGTCGTGCGGAAAAAGTTAAAAAGACAATAAGGTGATATATCATGGGAGATCCACGTCGTTTAAAAAAGAAGTTTAAAAAACCAAAACATCCTTTTGAAAAGGAAAGAATCCTTGAAGAATTGGAATATATCGGAAAATATGGTCTACGAAATAAGCGTGAATTCTGGAAGATGAGGACAATCTTGGGTAATTGGAGAAAAATTGCCCGTGAGTCTAGATCCTTACCACAAGAACAAGCAAAAGAAGTTCAACAAGAA